>CAYFUQ010000084.1:0-7903 GCA_964346415.1 uncultured Proteiniphilum sp. | reverse complement strand
CTGAAAAAACCACACGAAAAAACCACACGAAAAAACCACGTAATTAAAAACACCCTATGTTCATTATTGAATGTCGGGTGTTTTTTTGTTAGCTTGTCAGCTTGCTGTTCTCTTACCTGAAGGTGTTTCGTTTATCTAATATGTGAAACAACATAGGGATTAATACCCACGGCTTCAAGTTTGTATTTCTGTTTGCCATCTTTGCCGAAGCAATGAACGTTGCCGGGACTTTTATAGTCTGTTTCTGTAAGGAAAACGTCGCCTGACGTTGCATCAACCGATACACTTAATGGTGCACCAAAGCTGGTTCCGTCTGTAATGAAGTTTTCTGAAATTACTTTCTCGCTGATGCAGTCATAAACTGCTACTTGTGTATCCTCATAGTCGTTGATAACGATATAGGCTTTGTCATTAATAATTGTAAACTCACCTGATGGATTAATTCCTACGATGGTTTCTACTTCGTGGCTATTCGCCTTTATACGTTGGAAGGTGCCGCCTGCTACCAAGTTGAAATCTGCATCATATACGTCTCTTGTGGCTACATAGATGTCACCTTGTGAATCGGCATATAGACGGAATGGGTTTTCGTTAATCTCTATCTTTTTCTCCTCTTTGAAAGTTGCAATATCAATTACCGAAACAGTATTGTCGGGATTGCCAAAGTCAAGACCACCTGAGTTGGCAACATAGAGTTTGTTGTTGGTTGCAACGATGCCTTCGGGATTTCTACCTACTTCTATGATTGCATCAACTGATAGTGATGTGGTATCGATACGACTTACTGTATTGTCGAATGAGGTTACATATACCTTATCCGCATGCCCTACAGCAAAACGAGGTTGACTTGCTATGCCCGCATCATTTTTGAAACTGATCTGTTTTAGCGACTTACCGTTGAGTGCACTTATTACCTCTACGGTGCTTGAAGCGTTTACTACAATATAGATTTTATCGCCGTGGCGAATCATATCGTTACCGGTATCACCAAGTCCACGCCCGTTGGTTGTATTAAAGAAATCATCATCAAGCTCATCATTATCGAAGTTATATAATGCCAGTGAGCTGTTGTTGCCATTAAAGCTACCCTGACTAAGGATGAGCAATGAGTTCTCAATCTCATTTTTGGTTTTATCCTTATCAATTGGGTTGTCTGAATCAGAGCACGAAGCGAAAAACAGTGCAACCAGTGCAAATAGCAATAAAAGATTCTTTTTCATTTTGTTTATTTATTTGGGTTGTTTAAAAATTCAATGTAATAGTTATTCTGTAAGACCGTCCCGGCATTGGATAGTTGTGGACAATCTGGTAGTTCTTATTTAAAATGTTAAGTGCTTCAGCATTTGCTTCTATCCTGCCAAGTATTGTCTGCCACGATTTGCTAACGGACAGAGTATGGTCGGTGTATCCTTTCAGCAGATAGCGTTCGCTGTTATAAGCATTATAGTATCTCTCTCCCGACCAAAGCATGGAGTATGCAATGTTGAGCCATGGCATTTCCACTGCGGCACGTGCCGAGCCTGAATGTTTTGGAGTATATGGAATCTGATGATTATAGGTGTTCTTGTCGGAGTCGGTTTTGTCCACCGCTTCCTGATATGTGTATGTGGCACCAATCACAACATCAGCTTTGTTTGTAACATTAATAGCCCCTTCGGCAGAGAAGTCTGCACCTTGTATTTTGACAAGTCCGAAATTCATCATTGCCCACTGATGCAAATTACCGGTGGGGTAGGCTATGATTTTGTTTTTTACTCTGTTTTCATAAATGTCGGCAGTGAGCTTTATGAGTGGTACAATGTTATTAACAGATGTGCTGTAAGTTATGCCCAGATTCAACTGGTTGGCATCTTCGGGTTTCAGTTTGCGCACTCCAACGGAAGGGTAGTACAAATCGTTAAAAGTAGGGAGTCGGAAACTGTTCTTGTAAAAAGCACGCACGCGCAAGTCGTGTTGCGAGAATGGCTTTGCCGATAAGCTTATATATGGCGAAAACTTACTATGGTCTTCAGCTGCCTCTCCTTGTTCGGTATCTTCAAATGTTTTGGTATGCAACAGACTTGCCGTTGCCAGGAAATATTCGTGAATCCATTTTGCGGCAATCACCGATTGGCCTGTCACTCTCTTGGGATTGGCAAAGCTGTCGCGGTTGGCGGTCATGCTTGCATGCGACCAATCGGTAGAGGCACTGAACGATAATCTTCTGAAGGCTTTATAGAGAACTGATACCGAACCATACATTTCCTGTTGATTGAAAATGTCTTCTATCTTCCCTTCGCTACCAAGAAATGTGGGGTCCAGATATCGCAGATATCCTTTGTTGTATTTGGCGTTTGCCTGTATACTCCATTTTGAAGAGAAGTCATGTCCTAAATGTCCCTGCGCAAAGAATGTGCGATCCCAAAGTCGTTGCTTAGAATAGTTTTCCGTATTATAATATATGGTAGCTCCCGGCAATCCGCGACTCGATTGATAATAATAGAGACGCAGGTTTGCATCTGTGTTTGGTGAGAAAGTACTATATAATGCCCCTTCAAGGCGCAGATTGTTCACATCACTATTCTCGCGTTTCTCCACCGATGAACTATCCACACCCGCCTCACCGTAGTGAAGTGTGTAAGGATATCTGCCATGTGCCGACATCCATTCGCCGCTAAGTGTTGCAGATAGTTTCTCCGATATCTTATTGTTGATATTGAATGCCGGATTGACAAGCCCAAACGAACCACCTTTCAGTGATACCTTCCCATTTGTCTTGTTGTCTCTCGTAAATTTAGGTGCGGATGATGTTATATTAAGTGCAGAGGCGGAAGCAAAAGCACGTGCAGACATAAATATCTGGTCGCTCTGTCCACTCACAAGAGTTACATTGTCGATATTATCTAACGAAAATCGACCTATATCTATTTGTCCTGTCTGTGTGTCTGATATCTGAATTCCGTTATAGTTGATGCCGGTGTGGGCAGCTCCCAGACTTCTTACAGAAATGGTTTTTAGTCCTCCAATACCACCATAATCTTTTACGGTGACCCCGGAAAGGAACTTCACGGCATCTGAAAGTTGCAGGGCGTTTAGATTGGCAATAGTTTTACTTGTCAGTACCTGCATAGGAGCAGTAGAGCGAAGCTCCCTGTCAATAGTCTTTTCGACAATAACAATCTCGGGTAGCTCAAGGCTGTCAGCAATTTGCTGGGCAGACACACTACCGTACCACAAAGCAGAAACCAAAATAAAAAGTACAATCTTTTTAATCATATTAATCCTTACCGAAAATAACAGTGGAGCATTAATGAAAAGGAAGCAAACAATCTTTAGGCTGCGTTTCGTTTTCAAGCTTTATTCCCCGAAAGCTGTTTTAACTGAGTGAAACTTAAAGCGGCAGGTCTTCTGACTTACCTCCGTGACTGATTTGCCTTCCCATTGTGTTTTATTGCAACAGTGGCTTGTGGTGATATCAGTACGTTAGCGAGGATTACAGCAGCGGGTCTGTTCAGGATTTTCACCTGATTCCCTTTTATTATCTGAATTGAAAAAACAGATAATACCGTAAATTTCAGCTACAAATGTAATAATAAAAGAAGTGATTAACTGCCTTTTTAATTGTTTTTGTGTTTTACGATAATAAACAAAGGAATTAGTAGTGTGTTTAAAAGATATATGCTAATATTGTAACAAAGTAAAACACAGAGATGAAAAGAACATTTTTATTTTTTATTCTGCTGTCGATCACGATTGTTGCACTCAAGGCACAATCAATCACATTAGACTATTGCCAGGAAAAAGCAGCTGCACATTATCCGGCCATTGCCCGTTTTGATATCATAGAAAAGAGCAAAAGGTTTGACTTGAAAAACGCTTCGATGGCATATCTGCCTCAGTTATCTATCGGTGCGCAAGCAACGTGGCAGTCGGATGTGACTAAGATAGATTTGGATCTGGACATCCCAATTGACTTGAATATTGATTTCCCCGACAAGGATCAATATAAAGCTGTTGCCGAAGTTAGTCAACTGATTTGGGACGGTGGTAAAACAGCTGCTTATCGCAAAAGCATTAAAGCAACGGCAGAGGCAGAGAAGCATCAACTTGAGTCGGAGATTTATTCGCTGCGCGAAAGGGTTAATAACCTTTACTTTGGTATTCTGCTTATGGACGAGCAGTTGGAGCTGCACACATCTCATGAGCAGGAACTTGAGCGAAACTATCGAAACGTGGAGAGCTATATAGATAATGGTGTGGCAAACCAGGCAGACCTGAGTGCTGTGAAGGTAGAGCAACTCAAAGCGGGTCAGCAACGTATCGAATTGGAATCAACTCGTGAAGCCTATTTGAAAATGCTTTCTGTGCTGATGGGTGAACAGCTTGCCGATGACGTACATTTGCAGAAACCTGCAGTTGATAAAACTATCATCGCCCATGATATTCGGCGCCCTGAGTTGCAGATGTTTGACGCACAGAATTCGGCAATTGAGTCGCAAAGGCAGATGCTGTCGGCCAACAACTTGCCGGTGGTGGCACTATTTGCTCAGGGTGGATACGGCAGGCCTGCCCTTAATATGTTCAAAAATGAGTTTACTCCTTATTTTATTGGAGGTGTCAAGCTGTCGTGGAACTTTGGTAACCTTTACACACTATCCAACGACAAAAAGAAAATCAAACTTCAGCAACAAAATCTTGAAACCCAAAGAGAATCTTTTCTATACAACCTGCACGTGACAATCCCACAGCAACAAATGGAGATTGAGAAATATAGGAAAACTATGCAGGATGATGATGAGATTATTCGTCTGAGGAAAATAATTCGCGAAGCCGCCGAAGCCAAAGTAGAAAATGGCACAATGACGGTGTCGGACTTACTGAAAGAAGTGACCGCCGAAGAAGCTGCCAAGCAAGCCAAAGCACTTCATGAAATTCAGTTTATGATGTCGATTTACAATTTGAAATACACAACTAACAATAAATAATATGCAATCATTCAATTACATTATAGCCTTATTGCTTACTTCCTTGCTGTTTGCATGTTCCGGTTCACAAAGCAATTTTGATGCAACAGGTTCATTCGAAGCCACCGAAATTATCGTTTCGTCTGAGGCAAACGGAAAGATTTTGCAACTAAACCTGGAGGAAGGACAGGAGATTGAAGCAGGTCACGAGGTGGGTCTGATAGACAGCACACAGCTCTATTTGCAAAAAATGAGTCTGATTGCTAATGCTGAGGGCGTAAGAATACAGCGACCCAATATTGATACACAGACTGCCGTCGTGCAGGAACAGATTCAGACTTTGGAGCGCGAGCGCGAACGTACGCAAAGACTGATTGATGCCAACGCCGCCAACAGAAAACAGCTGGATGACATCAACTCTCAGATTGAAGTTCTGCAGAAGCAGTTGTCGGCACAGACTTCATCGTTGCAAAAGAGCAGTGCTCACATATCAGCCCAAAGTTCGGCACTGGAAATTCAGGTTGCTCAACTCGAAGATCTGATTGAGAAATGTAAAATACTTTCACCAATTTCAGGCACCGTGCTCAACAAGTATGCCGAGGCAGGAGAACTGGCAGGCATGGGAACACCCCTTTTCAAGATTGCTGCTTTGCAACAGATGAATTTGCGGGCGTATGTGACCAATGACCAGCTGTCGAGAGTGAAGCTAAATGACCAGGTGGCAGTATTGGTAGATGCGGGTGACGGTAGGATGAAGGAGTACAGCGGTAAAGTAATCTGGATTTCTGACAAAGCCGAGTTTACTCCCAAAACTATTCAAACCAAAAACGAACGTGCCAATCTTGTTTATGCAATGAAGATAGCGGTTGAGAATGATGGTTACCTTAAGATAGGAATGTATGGCGAAGTGAAATTTAATAAGTAGCCCGAAGTACAACAGATATGGTAAAAGTTGAAAACCTGAAGAAAAACTATTTTGCCGGAAATGGCAGAAAGAAAAACAAACCTCTGGTCCGTTTCGCCGGAATCGGACGCGACGATGGATTGACCTTCAATGTTAGTCCCGGTGAGATATTTGGTGTAATCGGTCCCGATGGTGCAGGTAAAAGTACGCTCTTTAGGATCCTTGCATCTCTTTTGCTTCCCGACAGTGGAACAGCATTGATGTATGGGTTGGATGTGGTGGATGACTACAAGCATATAAGAAAGATAATAGGATATATGCCGGGCAGATTTTCTCTATATCAGGATTTGAGTGTTGAGGAAAACTTACAGTTTTTTGCTACGGTGTTCAATACTACTATAGAAGAAAACTATCATCTGATTAAAGATATTTACCATCAGATAGAGCCTTTCAAGCGACGAAAAGCCGGAGCCTTGTCAGGTGGAATGAAACAGAAACTGGCTCTTAGCTGCGCGCTAATTCATAAACCGCATATCCTTATCCTTGACGAACCCACAACCGGTGTTGACCCCGTGTCTCGCAAGGAGTTCTGGGATATGCTCAGGCGACTGAAAGATGATGGTATCACCACATTAGTTTCAACAGCATATATGGATGAGGCAAGCCTTTGCGACCGTATTGCTCTGATGAAGGATGGAGATTTTATAGCCATAGACACACCACAAGGAATTATTGACAGCTACGAAGAAGAGTTGTGGTCGGTTCAGACCAATAATATGTCTAAATCTCTTCACGACCTGCGTGTATATAAAGATCTGCACACCAGTTTTGCATTCGGAGATAAGCATCACGTCACGGTGCGACCCTCATTCAATGAAGATGAACTGATTGCCTATCTCAAAACCAAGGGATACAAACAGATTGAAGTGAACAGAATTGCCCCCACAGTGGAGGATTGCTTTATGGCATTAGCTAACGATGATAACTATGACAACTGAACAAGTAATAGAGGTTCAGGGCCTGACCAAGATGTTTGGAAGATTCACGGCTGTTGACAACATATCGTTTGATGTGCGCAAGGGAGAGATATTTGGGTTCCTTGGTGCCAATGGTGCCGGCAAGACTACTGCCATACAGATGTTGTGCGGAATCAGTAAGCCCACTGCCGGTAGCGGCACCGTTGCGGGGTTTGATATTCTGAAAGAGAACGAACTAATAAAGCGCAACATAGGCTACATGAGCCAGCGGTTTTCACTTTATGAAGACCTAAAGGTTTGGGAGAACATTCGCCTGTTTGCAGGTATATATGGAATGACTAACCGACAGATTGCCGAAAAAACAGACGAACTGCTGGAACGTTTGCGATTTGAGAATCAGCGCAACGCGCTTGTCAAATCTCTGCCGTTGGGTTGGAAGCAAAAGCTGGCGTTTTCGGTGGCAATCTTCCACAATCCCAACATTGTGTTTCTCGATGAGCCAACGGGTGGAGTCGATCCTGCCATGCGCCGCCAGTTTTGGGAAATGATATATGAAGCTTCAGATGCAGGCATCACCGTTTTTGTTACCACACACTATATGGACGAAGCAGAATATTGCGATCGTGTGTCGATTATGGTTGACGGACGAATTGAAGCACTCGACACACCCGTGAAGTTGAAAGAACAATATGGAGCAAACTCAATGGATGAAGTGTTCAGAAAGTTGGCCCGCAAATCGACCCGAATAGAGTAGGGGGAGAAAACGAAACAATTATGAAACAGTTTTTCTCATTTGTAAGAAAAGAGTTTTATCATATAATCCGCGATCGGCGCACTATGCTGATTGTGCTGGGTATGCCCGTTATGCAAATCCTGTTGTTTGGCTTCGCCATCAATATGGATGTCAAGAATGTGCGCACAGCCATATACGAGTCGGGCGTTGATGAGTCGTCACGTCAGATTGTGGAACATATAGCGGCCAATCCCTATTTTGTAATGAAGGGCACCACTCAGTCAATGGACGAAATTGAAGTTATGTTGCGGCGTGGTGAAATTGATGTGGCAGTAGTTTTTGAAGA
>CAYFUQ010000083.1:0-7928 GCA_964346415.1 uncultured Proteiniphilum sp. | reverse complement strand
CTTTGCACCCATTTTTTTATTGTCTTTTATCTGTTTTGTGAATTTTTCGGGTTAAGTAATTATTGAAACCAAAAACAGCCGATACCACTTTGCTAAAGCAGTATCGGCTGTTTCTATATTTAGTAATTATATTTACTACTTATTCCAAACCCTCGGTGCAGGTATCGGTTTTAGTGGCTTTCTGTCTTTTAGCTCCTTCATTACCTCCTCGATGGCACGGTCCAGTTGTTGATCTTCGCCATTCCATTCGCGGATGGGGTCGTTGTCTATTTCAATATCTGGCGCAACGCCGTAGTTTTCGATTATCCATTCGCCTGTCTCAGCATCATAGCTGGTGAAGAAAGGTACGCGAATGTCGGTGCCGTCCATATAGGGCATAGAGCCGGAGATGCCGACAATACCGCCCCATGTGCGGGTGCCAATCAGCTTGCCAAGCCCCAGTGCGCGGAAGCCCCATGGGAACAGGTCGCCGTCCGAAGCTGAGTATTTGTTGATAAGGCATACTTTGGGACCTACCTGAACGGCATCGGGTACTGTGCCCACTCGTGTTGATCCGCGACGCATGGTGAGACGATAAGGCTCACGTGCCAAACGTTCTAAAATCATGGGTGAGACGTTGCCACCACCATTGGCACGGTCGTCAATGATAAGTCCTTCTTTATCCAGCTGTGGGTAGAAGTAGCGAGAAAACTCATTGAGTCCGTCAACTCCCATGTCTGGGATATAGATGTAACCAATCTTGCCGCCTGATGCTTCTTCAACCTTTTTGATGTTGCCCTGCACCCACTCGTAGTGATAGAGCGCATATTCGCTGGCGATAGGTTTGATAACCACCTTGCGTGCTCCCTTCAGGTCGGGTTTGCTGTTTAGCATTAGTTCTGTTGGTACTTCTGCTTTGCCTACCAGTAGCTTGTACATATCGTTGACAGAATTGGTAGCAACTCCATCAATGGCAACGATATAGTTACCTGCAACTGCTTCTATGCCGGGCTCAGTGAGGGGTGAGCGAAGGTTTTTGTCCCATGTCTCGCCTTTTAGAATTTTCTCAAGTTTGAAAAACCCACTCTTGTCGCGTGATATCTCTGCTCCAAGCAATCCCATATTGATGCGCTCAGCTCCCGGCATTTCGCCCGGGTTAACGTAGGCGTGACCAATATTTAGTTCGCCAATCAGTTCGCCGATAAGGTAGTTGAGGTCCAATCGGGTTTTGACGTGGGGCAGCATCACTGCATATTTTTCTTTCATTGCTTTCCAGTCCACTCCGTGCATGTTTTCCAGATAGAAACCATCGCGATACACGCGCCATGCTTCGTCGTAAATCTGTGCCCATTCTTGTGGATAATCTATATTGATTTTCATATTTGAAAGATCAACTGCGTTATCGAGAGTCACTTTCGCCTGAGGAATAGCGGTCACAAATAACTGTCTGCCTTTTACGAACAGTGCCTTTTTGCTGTTGTAGTCCACCGACATGGACGCACCCTCTGCAATGGTTTCTTCTTTATGTTTGCTAAGGTCGTACATGTGTGTGTTGCCGCCGCGGCTGTAGTAAACTTTGTCGGCATCCATATAGAAACTGTGATAGTATCCGGTTGAAACGGGTAGCTTAACTACTCTCTCGGTGATGCCTTCGAAATTGAAACTTACATTTACCGTTGAGTCTTTCTTTTCTTCCTTTTTATCTTCATTTACTATCGCATCTTTCTCTAAGAAAGGTGAGGGGGTATCGTCTGTCAGCAGACTAAGATAAACGCCGAAACTATATGGATATGTGTGGTTCCACTCTTTGCTTCCGTAGGTGGGGTTAAAATCTCTGGATGATGCGAAGACAATGTATTTTCCATCCTTACTGAAAACGGGGTTATAAGATTCGTACCACTTGTCGGTAATTGCATTTTCTTTTTTCGATGCAATGTTGAGCACATACACCACGCTGAAGTTGTTGGACTCGCTGCGGGTGTAGGTAAGCCATTTGCTGTCGGGAGAGAAGCTAACGCCTGAGGGTTCGCCCACGGGGTCTTGCAGCAGCGTTGTTTTCTTTTTTGAAGCCACGTCAAGCAGATTTATTCTGTTTTGACGGTCGGTGTATACTATACTCTTTGAGTCGGGACTCCAGCTGAATGTGCGAATGTATGTGTCATTGTCCTTGGTGAGTTGCAAAGGTTCTGAACCTGTGGCGTCTTGAACATACAGTTCTGTTTCGCCTGATGCGTCAGAGATGTAAGCAATCATTTTGCCGTTGGGCGACCATTCTCCGCCTCGTTCGTGTGCGCCGGGTGTGCGGGTTATGTTTTTGGTTACTCCCTTTTCGGCAGGCACGTCAAACACTTCACCACGGGCAGTCACAACCAGGCGTTCGCCATCGGCCGAGAGGCTTGCTGCGGTGAGATAGTCGCTGCCGTTTTTGATTTCGTTGCGTGCGTATATATTGTCTGAAGTGAGGGTGATGGTTAGTTTTTCTGCTTTGCGGGTGCGTGCATCAAACTTGTATATATATCCTCCGTTTTCGAAAACTATAAAGTTGCCGTTAACGCTTGGGAACTTGATATCGTAGTCGGTAAAGTTGGTTACTTTTTCGGTCTGCTTGCTTGTGGTGTTGTACACAAACAGGTTCATGGTGCGGTCGCGGTCGGATGCGAAGTATATTTCATCGCCAATCCACATCGGGAATATATCCTGTGCCTTGTTGTTGGTAATGTTTTCAACGCTTTTCGCCTTTGGGTCGTATATCCACACGTCGTCAGCCATACCGCCTTCGTAATACTTCCATGTTCTGAATTCGCGCATCACACGGTTGTAGGCAAGCTTGCTGCCATCGGGCGAGTAGCTGCAAAAGCCACCTTCGGGCAGAGGAACCACGTTAGATAGTCCTCCTTCTTTATTAACCTGATACAGCTTGCCCGAGAATCCGTCGCTGATTCGGTTTCTGTATATTATTTCTTTTCCGTCGGGTGTCCATCCCATCACAATGTTGTTGGGGCCCATGCGGTCGCCCAGGTCGTCGCGCGAGTTGGTTGCTGTGTAGGTGATACGCAACGGTTCGCCACCTGTCACCGGAATTGTATATACTTCGGTGTTGCCGTCATATTGTCCCGTGAAGGCTATGGTTTTTCCATCGGGTGAGAACTTTGGAAATATCTCATAGCCCACGTGCGATGTGAGACGCTGAGCCGTTCCTCCATTGATGGATACTTTGTACAAGTCGCCTGCGTATGAGAAGACGACATCGCTGCCGTTGGTGGCAGGAAACCTTAATAGTCTTGCTTCTTCTGCATTGATGTTTATAAACAGCAATGAGAAGATGAATAGAAATATAGTTTTCTTCATTTTAATATGAGATTAGAATAAAAAAAGTCGGAGGATATAAACATTTATCTCCGACTTTGTATTATCAGTTAATGATTATAGTTCCAGGTCCACATCATGTAGTTCGTGCCAAGGCAGTCCTTGCTTGTTGAGTTGTTCCATAAATGGGTCGGGATCGAATTCTTCTACGTTGAATACGCCCGGCTTCTTCCATAATCCCTGCATAAACATCATGGCACCAATAGTGGCAGGAACTCCCGTGGTGTAGCTTACGCCCTGTGCACCTGTCTCTTTGTACGCTTCTTCGTGTTTGCAGTTGTTGTAGATATAGTATGTCTTTTCTTTTCCATCTTTCAGACCACGAATGCGGCAACCGATTGATGTCTCACCTGTGTAGTTTTCGCCCAGTTCGCCCGGATCGGGAAGAACAGCTTTAAGGAATTGGATTGGAACAATTTTTTGTCCGTTATATTCCACTTCGTCGATGCGTGCCATTCCGATGTTCTGAATCACTCGCAGGTGGGTCAGATATTCCTGACCGAAGGTCATCCAGAAGCGTGCGCGCTTGATGGTTGGGAAGTTCTTAACCAGCGACTCCAGCTCTTCGTGATAGATGAGATACGATTCTTTTGGACCAATGTTGGGGTAGGTTAGCGGTTTGTGGATTTCGTGTGGTTCGGTTTCCACCCATTCTCCATTTTCCCAGTATTTGCCTTTTTGAGTTACCTCGCGAATATTTATTTCGGGGTTGAAGTTGGTGGCAAATGCTTTGCCATGATCTCCGGCGTTGCAGTCAACGATATCTAAGTATTGTATTTCGTCGAAATGATGTTTGGCAGCGTGTGCAGTGAAGATGCTTGTCACACCGGGGTCAAATCCACATCCAAGTATGGCAGTTAGTCCTGCTTCTTTGAAACGATCCTGATATGCCCATTGCCAGCTGTATTCAAATTTGGCTTCATCTTTTGGTTCGTAGTTGGCTGTGTCCAGATAGTTCACTCCACACTCAAGGCATGCATCCATAATGGTTAAATCCTGATATGGTAGTGCAACATTGATAACTATTTCGGGTTTGAACGAATTGAAAAGTTGTACCAGTTCGGGTACGCTGTCGGCATCCACCTGAGCAGTTTGAATAGTAACTCCTGTTCTGCGTTTCACGTCTGCGGCAATGTCGTCGCATTTGCTTTTTGTGCGGCTTGCAAGCATTATGTCAGTAAAAACCTCTTTGTTTTGCGCTACTTTATTGGCTACGACTGTTCCAACTCCTCCTGCGCCGATAATTAATACTTTTCCCATTTGTAATTATGATTTTAAAAAGTCAATATAATCTTATTACCATATTCGTGTGTTGTTGCATCTAAGCTATGTGAGCCGTGCACCTGACGAATTAATGTAATTAGTCTATTTTCAGTGCAAATATACATATTTATCTTTGAAAAAAACATTTTAACTCTGCCATCTAATGCTCTTTTATTATCCCCTTACATTAGATTATAATGGTTTTGTTAATCTTCAAAAAATAATTAAACATTCTTTGTTTGTCATTGTTATCTTTTGATAGGTCAATGCCGCTTTTGAGCTAATGTTACATATGGAACAAATACATTTTGTCACATTTGTGTGACAATTTAATTTTAAATATATCAAGTAAAAATCAATGAACATGAATGAAGAGAAAATTCATCAAATTACAGAGTCAACAAATTTAATCAGTGAGTGGTCTAAAAACTTCCTTAGCGGGTTGGGCGTGTCCGGTTCATCACTCAATATTATTAACCTTTTCTTTCTGATAGCTGTCACTACTATTATAGTATTATTTGTCTATCACATCACGCGCTATATATTAAGGAGTGTTTTTGATAAAATGTCATCAATTCCCAAAATGTCATTCCTCAAACATCTGAGAGATCGTCGTTTTCCACACTATCTTTCTATGATTATTCCTTATAGCTTGGTACGAGGATCTATTCCAATAGTGTTTGAGTCCTATTCTACAATGGCTGATTTAGCTATTAAAGCAGCTGATATCTATCTTGTTTTTTATGTGATTTGGCTGATAATGTCGGTTGTGAAGGCATTTGGAGATTCGTTAAAGCATAAGGAGTCACTGAAAGATAAACCGATGGACAGTTATATACAGGTTGTAAGTATTTTCCTGTATTTTATTGCTTTCATTATTCTGTTTTCGATTCTGACAGGTCAAAAGCCTATGTATTTTATTACGGGTCTGGGTGCGGCGTCAGCAATTCTGCTATTGGTGTTCAAGGACACTATTATGGGGTTTGTGGCAAGTATTCAGGTTTCTGCAAATGATATGGTTCGTATTGGGGATTGGATTACTATGCCTAAGTATGATGCAGACGGAGATGTTTTTCAGATTACGCTCACAACGGTAAAGATTCGGAACTTCGACCGAACTATTTCGACGATACCACCTTATGCGTTGGTGTCCGAGTCGTTTCAGAACTGGCGTGGAATGAGAGATGCGGGTGGAAGAAGATTGAAGCGTTCCGTGTTTATCAAGCAGTCGTCAATAAGGTTTGTTGATGATAGTGAACTGGCTCAGCTTAAGAAGATTCAGTTGATGTCTGATTATATTGAGCGAAAACAGAGCGAGATTGTTGAGTCTAATGCTAAGATGGGTGCTGATAAGAGCTTACATATAAATGGGCGCAACCTGACGAATATGGGTTTGTACAGAAAGTATATTGACAACTACCTGAGAAACCACAGCGGTGTGCATCAGGATTTGACTCTGATGGTACGTCAGTTGCAACCTTCGGGACAGGGGTTACCGCTGGAGTTGTATTTCTTTACGGCTACTACTGTGTGGACTGAATATGAAGGAATAGTGGCCGATGTGTTTGACCATATTACGGCAGCGGCAAAGTTTTTCGATATAGAACTGTTTGAGGATATTTCAAATCCTGTGAGAATGGGGGAGAAGTAGTAGAGAATATTATTTTGCCGGCAATTGGTAAATCTCACTTTTAATATATGTATCTTTGTTCAGGCTATATTTCATGTCGTATTCACGACGTGATTTGAGCCGGAAATTATAATTTTACAATTCACTATTAATCTATGTTCGAATTTCTTGACGTTTACCCCTGGCTGTTGCCGGTATTGATTTTCTGTGGGCGTGTTATTGATGTCTCGCTTGGGACATTGAGGATTATTTTCGTTTCAAAAGGTGAAAGATATAAGGCGCCCGTGATTGGTTTCTTTGAAGTATTTATATGGGTAGTTGTTATATCACAGATTTTGTCGCGTGCCAATGATTTGGTTGCTTATCTCTCTTATGCCGGTGGTTATGCCACGGGTAATTATGTGGGCATTCTTCTTGAAAACCGCATTGCCTATGGAATTGTTTTGTGTAGAATATATACGCAAAAAAATGGCAAGGAGCTGATTAAGAAACTCAATGCCATGAACTTTGGTGCAACCATGACTCGTGGTGAAGGTTCTACCAGACAGGTGGATATTGTTGAAACAGTTATTGACAGGAAGGAGTTGAAAAAACTTGAGCTTGCTATAACTGAGTTTGACAAAAATATCTTCTACGTGGTTGAGGATGTTCGCAACAGGCAGAATGGTATTTTTCCTAAACGGAAAAGCTTTCTTGACCGATGGCGGCCGGGGAAATAGTATTTCCCGGTTTCTATTTATCCCACTTTTTGGCTTCCTGCCAGTAGTGTTCCATTTCATCCAGGGTGACATCTTTCAAAGAGTTGCCCTGTTCTTTTATCTTTTTCTCCATGTAGTTGAAGCGTTGGATGAACTTTCTGTTAGTGCGTTCAAGTGCGTTGTCGGGATTGACTCCGTAGAGACGTGCTGCGTTTATGATGCTGAACAGCATATCACCAAACTCGGCTTCCATGCGGTCGGCATTCATCTGTTCTATCTCGGCTTGTACTTCTCCCAACTCTTCTTTCACTTTATCCCACACGTCGTATCTTTCGTTCCAGTCGAATCCTGAGTTGCGGGCTTTGTCCTGAATGCGGTAGGCTTTAATGAGAGATGGAAGTGCCTGTGGCACGCCCTCGAGAACTGTTTTGTTGCCGCCTTTCTCCTCCATTTTGATTTGTTCCCATGTTTTCTCAACTGCCTGTGGTGTTTTGGCATCTACATTGCCAAACACATGTGGGTGTCTGAAGATTAGTTTATCACAAATTGCGTTGCTGACATCTGCAATGTCAAAAGCTTGTTTCTCTTCTCCTATTTTAGAGTAAAACACTACATGCAGGAGCAGATCGCCAAGCTCCTTCTTAATCTCTTCGTTGTCGTTGTTGATAATGGCTTCTGCAAGTTCGTGCACTTCTTCAATAGTATTTGCACGCAGGCTCTCGTTGGTTTGCTCTCTGTCCCAGGGGCATTTTTCACGAAGCTCTTCCATCACGTCAAGCAGACGACCAAAGGCTTCCAGTTTTTGTTCTCTTGTGTTCATAGGTTTTTAAGAAAAAGGAGACGCTGCATATGCCGGCGTCTCCTTTGTATATAGTTTTAGTAATATTATTTGTTGAAATTTCTGAGTCCTGTTTCAAGGAATTCTGCATAGTTAGCCACACTCTCGTCGTATGCATGAGCGGGAGCAAGTGGTTTGCCGGCGTGATCAAGAA
>CAYFUQ010000082.1:0-8176 GCA_964346415.1 uncultured Proteiniphilum sp. | reverse complement strand
TTAAAAGAAAGGCTGCCCCAAAATCTATTTTGAGACAGCCTCTTTTTTTTATATTAAACCGGCCGGTAAACTATTCAGACTTACCTCTCACAAATAATAAGTGATAAACCTGAATCACAGCAACCAATCCGTTGGAAATTATAATTGGAAACTTCCAGCCCAGCAAAATACCATAAGCTACAAAAAACAAACATCCAATCAGATTAATTATTCTAATTAATTGTACCTGCTTGGGAATGAATGACAGCACCAAAAAGGTCATTGCAAAATAGCCAATAATTTCTACAAAATTCATGGTAATAATATTTATATATTAATTAAACATTGAATCTAAAGTGCATAACATCACCATCCTGAACTACATACTCTTTTCCTTCAACACTCATTTTACCTGCTTCTTTCACTGCAGATTCTGAACCGTATGAGATAAAGTCTTCATATTTTATCACTTCGGCACGAATAAAACCTTTTTCAAAATCTGTATGAATAACTCCGGCACATTGTGGAGCTTTCCATCCATCTTCAAATGTCCAGGCTCTTACTTCCTGAACTCCGGCAGTAAAGTATGTTTTTAGATTTAGAAGTTTATAAGCAGCCTTAATTAAGCGACTAACTCCCGACTCATCCAAACCAATTTCTGAAAGAAACATCTCGCGCTCTTCGTAAGTATCAATTTCAGCAATTTCAGATTCTATTTTTGCGGCAACTACTATTATTTCAGCATTTTCATTTTTAACTGCTTCACGTAGTGCATCCACATACTCATTACCTTCCACTGCACTCTCTTCGTCAACGTTACACACATACATAACGGGTTTTGAAGTAAGTAAAAACAGCTCACGTGCTATTCTGTTTTCTTCTTTAGAATCGAAAGTTACAGCTCTGGCAGATTCACCTCGCAACAAAACTTCTCTTATTTTAGAATAAACATCAAAGGCAAGCTTTGCTTCTTTGTCAGCACCAACACGAGCCTGTTTTTCAACACGAGTTATACGAGCTTCAATTGTCTCAAGATCTTTAAGTTGAAGTTCAGTATCAATAATCTCCTTGTCTCGTACAGGATCAACTTTTCCATCAACATGTGTAATATTTTCGTCATCAAAACAACGCAACACATGCAAAATAGCATCTGTTTCACGGATATTGGCCAAAAATTTATTACCCAATCCTTCTCCTTTGCTTGCTCCTTTAACCAAACCCGCTATATCAACTATTTCTACCGTAGTAGGCAGAATTCGTTGTGGTTTTACAAACTCAGCAAGTTTATTTAATCTTTCGTCAGGTACAGTTATCACACCTACATTAGGTTCAATTGTACAGAAAGGAAAGTTTGCAGCCTGAGCTTTTGCATTAGAAAGACAGTTGAACAGAGTGGACTTTCCGACATTCGGAAGTCCTACAATTCCACATTGTAGAGCCATTTGTTATATTGTTAATTTGATTTTTTTTACTAAATTCGGGCTGCAAAGGTAATAAAAAAAGGCTTATCTACAGACAAGCCTGATTTATAAATTCTTAATTTCGTTATAATTACCTCTTGCTAAACCTGGTGGGATGAGAAGGACGTTGCTTGCTTTTTCCTTTTTTTCGTAACGATTTTGACTTTGGATTATGAAACACTATTTCCTTTTTGGATGATTTGTGATGTTTGTTCTTAGCAATAATTTCACTGTAAGTGGAGCGATGTTCCTTATTATCACTTGAGGTAACTTTCTTTTGCTGCTGATTAATATGTTCGCCCGAAGAATCAGCAACTGCTTCATTAATAAGTTTCATTTCCTGTTCGGTCAAATATCGCCAATCACCTACAGCAATACCTTTAAGAGTGATATTCATTATACGTACACGTTCCAGTTTTATTACTTCATATCCCAGATATTCACTCATTCTTCTTATCTGACGATTTAACCCCTGGATTAGAATAATACGAAAAGTATCTTCTGAAATCTTTTCAACTTTACACTTTTTTGTTACCTGACCCAATATAGGAACTCCATTACTCATACGTTCTATAAATTCGTCAGTAATAGGTTTGTCAACCTTAACTATATATTCCTTTTCATGGGCGTTGCCGGCACGCAATATTTTATTTACAATATCTCCATTGTTGGTCAAAAATATCAGGCCCTGTGAATCTTTATCAAGTCTGCCAATGGGAAAAATACGCTCATGATAACCTACAAACCCTGTTATGTTACCCTTAACCTCCCTTTCAGTTGTACTTACGATACCTCTAGGCTTATTGAGAGCAATTATAATAAAATCCTCTTCTTCTTTAGGTTCAATCAGTAATCCGTTAAGGAGTACCTTATCTTTTTTTGAAACCGACATTCCAACTTCTGCACGCTTTCCATTTACAAAAACATGACCATTTTCTATGTATCGATCAGCTTCACGACGAGAACAAACACCGCTGTCGCTTATAAATTTATTTAATCTGATTGCTTTCAATGTAGTTATCTTATTGATATTGAATTATAGTCCGTATTCTGCAGAAATCTCAAGCATCTTCTCAATAGGCTTTACCGCATCAACACGAAGTTTTTCATCAATAAACACCTCGGGGCTTTCATTTTTCAAACATAAATAAAGCTTTTCCAATGTATTCATTTTCATATAAAAACAATCGTTACAAGCACATGTAGAGTCTTCGGGCGGAGCAGGAATAAATTCTTTGTCAGGATTTTTTATAACCATTTGATGAAGTATTCCCGACTCAGTTGCTACAATAAATTGCTTATTAGGTGATTCTGTTGCATATTTCAATATTGAAGAAGTAGAACCTACATGATCAGAAACCTCTAGAATATAAGGCCTGCACTCAGGATGAGACAATAAAAGAGCGTCAGGATATTCCTTTTTCAATTTTAAAATCTTTTCAAGCGAGAACTGTTCATGTACGTGACAAGCACCATCCCACAACAACATATCTCTCCCGGTCAGCTTATTGATATAATCACCAAGGTTTTTATCCGGTCCAAATATAATTTTAGCATCTTCGGGCAATGTTTCTACAATCTGTTTAGCATTGGTAGAAGTTACTACTATATCAGTTAAAGCCTTAACTGCTGCTGTGGTATTCACATACGAAATAACTATATGGTCAGGATGTTGATCTGTGAAGGATTTAAAATCTTCTGCAGGACAACTCTCAGCCAGAGAACAGCTGGCAGCACTATCCGGAAGAAAAACCCTTTTATCGGGAGATAAAATCTTTGCAGTCTCGGCCATAAAGTGTACACCACACAAAACAATAATATCGGCTGTTGTTTTTGCTGCCCATTGAGCCAATGCAAGGCTGTCGCCAACAAAGTCAGCTATATCTTGAATATCTTTATCCTGGTAATAGTGAGCAAGGATAATTGCATTCTTTTCTTTCCTTAAAAAATTGATTTTTTCAATCAGTTCTCTTTTTTCCATAAGAACAATATTATTATATATATTAAAAATTTAAAAATAAGATATATGATGATATATATAGTCTGTTGATACTGTTTATAAAATTTAGCTGTAAAATTTGTATTTATGGATATTAAAAATGTATTTCTGTTTATATACTACTTATCAACATTGTTTAAACATATTAATTGGTTGAAAATCACTTGTTATATAATTCTTATCAACATTCCCCTAATTCAATCTGTGTTTATATTAATTCTTTTGTTTATTACAATATTTCTGTTGATATTATGTCTGAGAATTCTCTATAATAAATAATATCTTTTCTTTGATTTTTGATTTTGAAACCCGATTATAATTTTCTACCTCTTTTGCAAATTTATTTATCAGTTTTCTTTTCACATAGATTGAACAACTTTTCAACAAGTTATCAATATAGTTTGCAAAAGTATAATATTAAAGGCAGTTATACAATTCATCAACTTTTAAAGTTGTCAAAATAGGCGAAAATCTAATTATTTATTGTTAAGTTGCTTTTTGACATATATACTTACAAAATGTTTTAGCTATATTTGTTCATCAAAACGTATAATCAAGGTGCAACATAAATATTATCCTTTACTATTTATCTTATTAATGATGATTTTTAGCCGTTGTATGTCAACGGTTAAGATTACTTCTGTTGCAGAAAAAAACAAAGATGGTGATTTATTATTGAAATGGGAAGTAAGTCCAGATCAGGAAGGAGACATTAACATTTATTCTTCCAAATCCGATTTATCACCCACAGATTTCATACAGTTAAAGACGTCAAAGATAAATGATCAATTTACTGTTATAAATCCATCAAGTCCTGATATTCGTGAATATTATATTCTGAAAACCACATCAGCCTATTCAGGTATAATTACTAATCGTAATATTGAAATGCGAAACATTAAAAACTTTCGCGACATAGGTGGTTATTTTACAAAAAATGATCAGCAGATGCGTTGGGGTATGATATACAGGTCAGGAGATTTGACTAATTCAACGCTATATGATCAGGAAAGAATCAGAAGATTAAATATTAAGACAGTTGTGGATTTGCGTTCTGAGAAATCTCAAAAAAACTTCCCTTTATTAATTCATCCAAGTATAAAAAAGATATCTCTGCCCATTACTCAGTTAGATACAGAAACTTTAAATGAGATGATGGAGGATAAGAAATTAACTCAAAGTGATGCTATTCGAAAAGTTCAGGATTCATACATAGGGATAATAGAGAATAATAAACCGGAATTTGAAGAACTGTTCAAAATAATAAGTAATGCAGAAAACTTTCCTCTGTTAATTAGTGGATCTTTGGGCAAGGATAGGGTGGGGATAGCATCATTCTTGATTTTATCAGCAATGGGAATCCCTCAAAACATTATTCTTAATGATTATATGCTCTCCCAAAACTCAATTAATGTGTCATTATTTGTAGATGATGTACAGAGCAAGCCCGAATACTTCCAGGAAGCTGTGACAGCACTACTTACAGTAAAGCAGTCTTACCTTAATTACACTATTGATTATATAAATCAAAAGTATGGATCGGTTGATAATTATATTGAAAAAGAACTGAAGCTTTCAAACTCACAAAAGAATAAATTACAGAAATATCTTATTTATAATCAGTAAGTTTGGATAATTATTAATACCTTTGCATCCATTTTAAAAATCATAGGGATATGATTTAAATATTTAGTATTGTATATTTCTATTTTCCTCTCATTTTTTGGGTTATTACGTGAGAGTTTACGGAATATGTAATCTTCCACAATTAAAACATTAAAAATGAGAACATTCGAAGAATTAGGAATTGCTCCCGAAATTTGCAGAGCAATCAAAGAGATGGGATTCGAACATCCCATGCCGGTTCAAGAGGAAGTGATTCCTGAAATGCTGGCAAACACAAGAGACATTATTGCCCTGGCACAAACCGGAACCGGTAAAACAGCAGCATTTGGACTACCCGTTATTCATAAAACTAATTTAAATTTACTTCAGCCGCAAACAGTTATTTTGGCTCCTACGCGCGAATTATGTTTACAGATAGCCGGTGACTTAATGGACTACACTGAGTATGTACGTGATATCAAAATATTACCCGTTTATGGCGGTTCAAGCATAGATAGTCAGATTAAAGCTTTGCGACGTGGGGTGCATATTATTGTGGCAACACCCGGAAGGCTGATTGACTTATTGAAGCGCAAAACAGTATCGTTGGATAATGTTGAGAATGTAGTTTTAGATGAAGCTGATGAAATGCTTCAAATGGGTTTTTCCGAAAGTATAGATGAGATATTATCTTATATTCCGGACGAACGTACAATGTTGTTGTTTTCTGCAACTATGCCCAAAGGTATAGAGAAAATAACAAAAAAATATATGAATAACCCAATGGAAATAACCATTGGAAGAAAAAATGAAGGAACGCAAAACGTCAATCACAGCTATTATCTTGTTCACGCCAAAGATAAATATTTGGCATTAAAGAGAATTGTGGACTACTATCCAAATATTTATGGTATTGTGTTTTGCAGAACCAAACGTGAAACTCAGGAAATTGCAGATAGTTTAATTAGAGATGGCTATGATGTAGATTCTCTCCATGGTGATTTATCACAAGCTCAGCGCGATTATGTGATGAATAAATTTAGATTGAGGAATCTGCAAATACTTGTTGCAACCGATGTAGCAGCACGCGGATTAGACGTTGATGATATTACACATGTGATAAACTATGGACTGCCTGATGATTATGAAGTATATACCCATCGTAGTGGCAGAACAGGCCGTGCAGGCAAAACAGGATCTTCTATTTCCATAATTCATGTCAGAGAGAAGAGTAAAGTTGCTCAGATTGAGAAGTTGATAAACAGACAGTTTGAAATTAAACAGATTCCTAAGGGTGATGTTATATGTGAGAAGCAACTTTTCAACTTTGTTGACCGTATAGAAAAAGTAAAGGTAAATGAAGAAGAAATAATCAGACTTCTCCCTTCTATATATAAGCGTCTCGATTGGCTGGAGAAAGAAGATATTATCAAGCGAATAGTATCTCTCGAATTCAACAGACTCATTGAGTATTATCAGGATGCAGAAGAGATTGAACAACCTTCAGCACGAAAAGCAGACAGAGCACCACAGAGACAAGAAAGACGAAGAGGTGAATCAGGTCCCCGCACTGCAGAAAAGGGATACTCGCGCATATTTATTAATCTTGGAAGGATGGATGGTGCAAATCCTGCTAACCTGATGGGTTTTATAAATGATCATGTTCCTATGAAAGTAAGAATCGGAAGGATTGATATAATGAAGAGCTTTTCATTCTTTGAGGTTCCCGAATCAAATGCTAAAAATGTACTTAAAGCCTTTCAGGGGTTATTCATAGAAGATAGAAAACTGGTTGTTGAACTTGCCGATGAAGGTAATACAGGAGGTGGAAAAAAGGGCGGCAAATCATATTCACATGATAAATTTTCCAATCCTAAAAACAGAAGAAGGAATAAATAGTATATTGTAATAAATATATTTAAGGTCCCGTTTATAACTTTCATGTTATTCACGGGACTTTTTTATAACTTTGATGCCGGTTAAATTGTTACAATGTATATCAAGATACACAAACGCTAATTCTAATGATTACAAAATTATCTGACCTAACTGAGAAAACCCAAAACAAAGCTATTAAGACAATAGCAGTTGCCGCAGCAGGAGATTACCATGTTCTCCTAGCAATCAAAGAAACAGTACAACAAAATATTGTTTCTCCTATCCTTATAGGTGATGTCAAATTAATTAAAGAAATTGCCTATTCAATAGATTTTAATCTTTCAGATATAGAGCTGATTAATTGTGAAAGAGAATCGTCACATTCTGCCATAGAAGCCGTTCGATTAATAAGAGAGGGTAGGGCAGACATCTTGATGAAAGGTCTTGTACCAACCGGCGATTTGATGAGAGCTGTTTTAGATAAAGAGAATGGATTGCGGAAGTCACAGGTATTGAGTCACGTTGCTTTCTTTCAGTCGCTCTATTATCACAAACTCTTGTGTGTTACAGATGCTGCAATGAATATTGCACCAGACTTTCAGACTAAGGTTGACATTCTAAATAATGCAGTTGAAGCATGCAACAGATTAGGCATCACATTACCCAAGGTTGCCGTAGTAGCGGCCGTAGAACAGGTCAACCCCAAGATGGAAGCAACTATGCACGCATCTATGCTTAAGGATATGAATCTTAAAAATGAAATTACTGACTGCATCGTTGACGGTCCTTTTGCAATAGACATAGCAGTAAACAAAAATGCTGCTTCACATAAGAATATTGTAAGTGAGGTAGCAGGTGATGCAGATATTATCTTGGCGCCAGACATTGAAGCCGGCAACATGTTCTACAAAGCCTTAAACTTTCTTGGCGGTGCACAATCAGCTTCTGTTATTATGGGTGCATCGGCACCTATTGTTCTTACTTCGCGTTCCGACGATGCAACAACTAAATTCTATTCTATTGTTTTAGCAGCATCAATGGACTAACTTTGTCTTCAATAATTTTTTTAAAACCTACCTATTATGGATTTAAGTACCAGAATATTAGCCATCAATCCCGGTTCTACTACAACTAAAGTAGCTGTATATCAAAATAAAAAGGTAACCTTTTTAAAAACTTTTCGTCATCCTGCAGATGAACTTAACCGTTTTGAGCGAGTAATCGATCAGTTAGAATATCGCAAACAGCTGATATT
>CAYFUQ010000081.1:0-8287 GCA_964346415.1 uncultured Proteiniphilum sp. | reverse complement strand
TGTATGTTGAAGTCTTCTTCCATGTTGCTGTTTGTTTTTGCAAAAGTAAGGAATAAGTTTATTAATTGAAAGTTGAAAATTGAAAATACTTCTTTTGCTTCGCCTGGCTTTTAGTTTTTGTCTGTCAGGTTTTGGGGTTGTGTTAAATGTCATATTATATAGTCTGAAAATCACAAAATGAAGTTAAGCTATGATTGGTGTATCTATATTTGCATCCGTAAGTTTGTTTAAAAAATGTAATTATAGCCTTATTCCTTTTAGTGTAAAGGTTGATAAGTAGAATGGGTTTACAAACAACCTTGTTTTTTAAATTATTAAAGTCTGATTTAATAAACATAATCCTGCGATTTTTTTGAAATAATACTATTAAATATGATTTATGATCGAATTTAATTTTCTTTAAGTCATATCATAAATTTGCAAGTATAATTTGTGTACGAAAATAATGGAGAGTGTGTACGAGAACATACAAATGTCGGTGTATGATGAATTATCTGATATATATAAAAAATACTAGTTATTTTAATAAATCTATAAATAAATCAAATCAAAATGTAATGAAAAATGTAATTTTAAATTTAAAGAGAGGATTATTTCTCATGCTTATGAGTATAGTCACTTTCGGAGTACTCTCACAAAATATTACTGTGAATGGTACTGTGAAGGATGTATCCGGAGAATCAATGATTGGGGTAACCGTTCAAATTGAAGGTACTTCAACAGGAACTATTACCGATATTGACGGGAATTTTGTTATTCCAAATGTCCCCTCCAATGGTGTATTGGTGGTGTCTTATGTAGGAATGAAAACTGTAACGGTTGAAGTAAATAATCGTACATCCATTAATGTTGTGATGGAAGATGACACCGAGCTGTTAGATGAGATTGTGGTGGTTGGTTATGGAACTATGCGTAAGAGTGACGTGACCGGGGCTATGACCCGTATAGGTGAGAAAGAATTAAAATCTATGCCTGTAAGAAATGCTTTGGAAGGAATGCAGGGCAAGACAGCCGGTGTGGATATTACCTCCAGTCAGCGTCCCGGTGAAGTAGGTAATATTAATATTAGAGGACAACGCTCTATTAATGCAGCGCAAGGTCCGCTATATGTTGTTGACGGTATGGTTATTCAGAGTGGAGGAATAGATAATATAAACCCCTCGGATATTGAGGCTATTGACGTTTTGAAAGATGCTTCAGCAACGGCTATTTATGGTTCTCGAGGAGCAAATGGTGTTGTTTTGGTTACAACCAAGAAGGGTCAGGAGGGTAAATTGTCACTTAACTATTCGGGGACTGTTTCTTTTGAGACATTGCATAGTGTTTCAGAGATGATGAGTGCTGCAGAGTGGTTGGACTATGCCAGGCTGGCAAAATATAATGCCGGAACTTATCCATCAGCCACTCCTTCTTATGATGCCGACAAAGCAGTGTTTGGCAGTGTGGCTTCATCCTGGAAGAACATAGAACAAGCCTGGAGTAATGGTGTGTATGACCCATCGAAAGTTGGTTTTTATGACTGGGCTTCTCATGGGAAACAAACGGGAATCACAACTGAGCACACACTTAGTGCCTCGGGTGGTACTAAAACGTTTCAGGGATATGCATCGTTTGGATATTTAAATCAGAAAGGTACACAGCCCGGACAGGCATATGAGAGATACACGCTAAAAAACTCATTTGATGTAAATCCTATTGAGTGGTTTAAGCTAGGTTCTTCCATTAATCTTTCGTTCTCTGATCAGGATTACGGATATAATTTCTCTAAATCGGTGACAGGGTCAGGTGATTATTACAATGCATTGAGAGGTATGATTCCATGGACGATGCCTTATGATGATAACGGTGATTATGTGCGCTTGCCCAATGGAGATATTAATATAATTAATCCTATTCGTGAACTGGAATATAACACAAATCAACGTCGTTCTTTTAGAGCTTCGGCAAGTTTGTATTCTCAGATAGATTTTGGTAAAATATGGAATAAACTGGACGGTCTTTCTTATCGTTTGCAATTTGGTCCCGAGTTTCAATATTATACTTTGGGAATAGCAAATGCTGCAGGAGGTATTAATGGTGACGGTAATAATGGCGCTCAGTATAAAAATGATCAGCAACGCGCATGGACATTAGATAACCTGATTTACTACAATAAATCAATTGCAGATCATAATATAGGGCTTACACTAATGCAATCGGCTTCAGCATATCATTTCGAAATGGGTGATATGAGAGCGACTAACGTTGCATCTGCTGATGAGCTTTGGTATAATATGGGTACTGCAGGTACTTTAAACTCATTTGGTACAAGCTTGACAGAGACTCAAATGTCGTCTTATATGGCCAGAATTAATTATGGTTATAAAGATAAATATCTTCTGACAGCTTCTATACGTGCTGACGGTGCTTCTCAATTAGCAAAAGGACATAAATGGGCCAGCTTCCCATCAGCGGCTTTGGCGTGGAGATTGGAGCAGGAGGAATTTATGAAAGACTTTTCTAATCTGACCCAGCTGAAAATTCGTGCGGGTGTTGGTGTAACAGGTAATGCTGCTATTCAGGCGTATGCAACCAAGGGCGCAATTACCGGATTGTATTATAATTGGGGACAAAATGATTCATCTTTGGGTTATGTTCCATCTGACCCGTCGCAAAGAGATCCGGCAAGAATGGCAAACTCAACCCTGGGTTGGGAAAGAACAACTCAATATAACCTGGGTATTGACTACGGTTTCTTTAATAATCGTTTAAGTGGTAGTGCTGACGTATATAAGACTAAAACTAATGATTTGCTCTTGGCGATGTCTATTCCGTCACTAACCGGATATGTTTCAACATTTGCAAACGTAGGTAAAACTTCCGGTTATGGAGTTGATTTGCAGGTGAATGCTATACCTGTTGAAACTAGGGGTTTTTCATGGGTTACCACATTGACCTGGTCTATGGATAGAAACAAAATTGATGAATTGGCAAACGGAAGGTCGGAAGATGTTAACAACAGATGGTTTGTTGGGGAAGAAATTGGTGTTTATTATGATTGGGTTTATGATGGGATCTGGAAAACAAGTGAGGCAGATGAAGCTGCAAAATATGGACGTAAGCCCGGACAAATTAAGGTGAAAGACCTTAATAAAGACGATGAAATTAACGCAAATGATGACAAGGAGATTGTTGGATATGTACGCCCACGCTGGACCGGCGGATGGAATAATACATTTAACTATAAAAACTTAGAACTTTCAGTATTTGTTATTTCCCGTTGGGGATTTACTGTGCCACAAGGAGCAGTAACACTTGATGGTCGTTTTATGCAACGCAGTGTTGATTATTGGGTACAGGGCACTAATGAGGATGCTAAATATTATTCACCCGGTTCTAATGGAGAAGCTGCTGATACATACAATAGTGCTATGAATTACCAGGATGGCTCATATATTAAAGTGAGAAATATCTCTTTGGGCTATAACTTTACACCCAAACAGTTGAGAGGGGTAGGAGTTAGCAATCTTAAGCTGTATGTTCAGGCTATGAATCCATTTAATATCTATAGAGCAAGTGACTTTTTAGATACTGACTTAGTTAATTACGACAATAATACCAGAATATTAGGCTCACCTATTACTCAGAAGAGCTTTGTAGTGGGTTTAAACATTGGTTTCTAATAAATAAAAATGAATCACATTATGAAATTTAATAAAATAATATTTAGGTCTGTAATTGCCGGCTTAGTGCTGGGATTTATGACTCCTTCGTGTAGTGAGTCTTTCTTGGATGAAAATCTAACAACTCAATATAGCACAGACCGTTTTAAAACTCAAGAGGGTCTTGATGAACTGGTGACCGGCGCATATCAAAAGCTTAAATTTAAGTTCAATTATATTTGGGGAATTCAAAACTATAATATGGGAGTCGATGAATTTACTGACGCGAATAATGTTATGCCGGCATGGAATCATTACAGCCAGGATTTGAACTCATCTGAAAATGGTTCAAATCAACCTGTCTGGGATAATTATTATGGATTGGTTGAGCCTGCAAATATATTAATTCAAAACTTACCCGAGTATTATAATAAAGACTTGTCGTCGTATAATACACGTTTGGGTGAGGCTCATTTCCTAAGAGCTTATGCTTACTTTGAGTTGGTAAAACAGTTTGGCGGAGTGCCTATTAAGCTTGCACCATCTGTTGGAGTTGAAACATATTTCACCAGAAATACAGAAGAAGAAGTGTATTCACAAATAATTCAGGATTTTGAAGAGGCTTATAAACTTCTTCCTGCAAAAGGTGAAGCAATAGGGCGTATTAATAAATATGCTGCAGCTCACTTCCTTGCTAAAACACATTTGTTTAGAGCATCTGAATTGTATAGTGATTGGAATGGCAGCTATGTGTCAGGAGACTTGGATGCTGTAATCAAGTATGGTGAAGAGGTTGTAAATGCTCATCCTCTTACTAATAACTATGTGGAGTTGTGGGATTATCAACAACCTAACGGTGCCAATGAAAAGGTGAGCGAGGTTATTTTGGCTGCACAATTTTCTAATGATGAATCAACCTGGGGGCGTTTTGGCAATCAGTTGCATCTTTACTATCCTTCGGTTTACCAGGATCTTGGAGGTTTGAAACGTGATATTTCGGGTGGACGTGAGTTCTCTTATGTAAGTGCTACAGAGTACACTATGCAGGTTTTCGACAGAGTTAATGACTCAAGGTTTTGGAAGTCATTTGTTACAGCCTATGGTGCTAATGATACAGGAAGTGCCCCGGTATGGACTGATGAGGATATGCCTTATGCTCCGGCCGGTACAGTAGTTGGTGAAAAGCGTTTTAGAGGTGGTGAGCTAGGTTTAAAATATATTGTAAATAACCCTGGCGACGAGCGATATGAAGACAATCCGGTTACTCAGGGATATACAGTGTTGAAAAATGGAGAGATGACCAATACTTATACTTATGTGAGATATTTCAAAGGTGAAGAGCACAATTGGAATATTGGTGAAAAGAAGACAGGTAATTATTATAACATCATTCCACATAAGCGCTCAGTTGCTCTTTCAAAATTCCGTGATGGATATAGAAATTCTATTGCTTCTCAGTTTGGTACAAGAGATGCTATCATTGCCCGTTCGGCTGAGGACGTATTGATGGTTGCTGAAGCTTATATTCGTAAGGGTGAAGCTAATTATGGCAAGGCTATTGATTGGATTAACAAACTCCGTGAACGTGCAGCTTACAAAGATGGTGAGGATAGAAGCGTTAACGTAGATGGCGGACAGTCTTATTTGAACAATCCATATACTGCAGGTAAAGGCGGCGGTCACTCAGCTGAGGGAGCCATATATTGGGGTGAAAATACATATTATGAGTCTAACAATATTGCAGAGACTACATCTTCAACTAAGTTAGCTTTAGAAATTAAAGGAGTGGAAGATGTTTATAATTCAGCAGTTGACTTACCAATTTACAGTGAATTGGGTTATACAAGTAACGCCGACAAGATGATGTGTTTCTTATTGAACGAGCGTACTCGTGAACTATGTGGCGAGCTGCACCGTTGGGAGGATCTTGCCAGAACCAAGTCATTGGAGGTTCGCTGGAGTAAATTTAATGATGCTGTAAACAGAGGCATTGGTAAGTTTGATCCTAAAAAACATTATTATCGTCCTATACCACAATCGTTCCTTGATGGTATTACAGATGAAAGTGGCGTTGCTCTAACTAATGAAGAAAAGAAAGCAATGCAGAATCCAGGGTATTAATCTGAAAACAATCTTATCACTAAAGGTGAGAGAATAACTGTTTCAGCTTAATGTTATAATATTGATGTGCTGAGCAAAGTTGTGTTTTACTACATCTTTTGCTCAGCACATTTTTTATATATGTTTCCATTGTTTATAAGTGCTAATTATATAATTGTGTTCGAAAACAGCGCTAATTTATTAAAATGTCAAATATTATAGTTTAAAAATCATTTACTCTCTATCATTAAATAAAAAAATAAATACTTTTGTTCGGGTCGAAAACAGGAAAACTAATTCTCGATACAGAATATCTTTTTAATGTCTTATAATCTAAAATTTATACTTGTTTTAATACTGAGTAAACTATGCTTTTTAGTATCGTTTGCACAGCCTAATTATGACTACAGCCGTCTGAAAAGAGAAAAGCTTGGAAGAGGTCTTGTGGCTATTCGTGAAGATAGCACCACGGTGGGAGTGAGTTGGAGATATTTGTCGTCAGACCCCATGGATGTCTGGTTTGATATTTACAGAAACGGGAAGAAAATTAATAAAGAGGCAGTTAGCAAGTCAACTTATTTTAAAGATGTGCATGTACCCAACGATAATTTAGAATATGAGTTGGTGCCTAGAGTAAAGGGAAAGAAAAAAGCTAAAAGTGAGCCTACTAAATATTTTCTTAAAAAGGATTCACCACATGGATATATTAATATTCCCCTCAATGTGCCGGAGGGAGGAGTAACTCCTGATGGTCAAAGATACTTCTATTCACCAAACGATGGCACGGTGGCAGATGTGGATGGAGACGGAGAATATGAAATTATTCTGAAATGGGACCCTTCTAATGCGCGTGATAATTCCCATAATGGTTATACAGGAAATGTATATATCGATTGTTACAAGTTAAACGGTGAACAGCTGTGGAGAATTGACTTGGGAAAAAATATCAGAGCCGGTGCACATTACACACAGATGATTGCTTATGACCTGGATGGTGATGGAAAGGCTGAAGTAGTGTTTAGAACTTCGGACGGTACCGTAGATGGAGCGGGTAATGTGATAGGTGATAAGGATGCGGATTACAGAAATGAGAATGGCAGGATATTAACAGGTAATGAATATTTGACATTGTTTGACGGTCTGACAGGAAAGGCGTTGAGTACTGTTGACTATATTCCCGAAAGAGGTAACCCGGCTGATTGGGGTGATGACAGGGCAAACAGGTCAGACAGATTTTTGGCTTGTGTGGCTTATCTCGATGGTGAATATCCCAGTGTTGTGATGTGCAGGGGATATTATACACGCACAGTATTGGCAGCCTTTGACTGGCGAAACGGCAAACTGACAAATCGCTGGGTTTTTGATTCTGATACTCCCGGGAATGAAGCATATGCAGGACAGGGAAATCATAATTTGAGAGTGGCTGATGTTGACGGTGACGGATGTGACGAAATCATTTATGGTTCGTGTACAATAAACAATGATGGCACCGGATTATATTCAACAGAAATGGAGCATGGTGATGCCATACATTTGACCGCTTTTGACCCGTCGAGCAGTAAACTACAGGTTTGGGATTGTCATGAAAACGGACGTGACGGTTCTACTTTTAGAGATGCCGAAACAGGCAATGTTATCTTTCAAGTTCGTAGCAGAATGGATGTGGGCAGATGTATGGCAGCAGATATTGATCCTACCAACAAGGGTGTGGAGATGTGGTCGCTTGACTCAAAGGGTATCCGCAATATTAAAGGAGAAGTAATTAACAACAGGACAAGAAGATTGCCGGTGAATATGGCAACGTGGTGGGACGGTGATTTGACTAGAGAATGGCTGGACGGGACTAGAATACTCAAATACAATCATATAAGCGGAAACAGTGATGTGATTTTTGACTGCATAGAGTGTATGAAAAACAACGGTACAAAATCTACACCAGTTTTGAGTGCCGATATATTGGGAGATTGGCGTGAGGAGCTGATTTTGAAAACAAGAGATAATAAGAATCTGAGAATTTTTGTTACTCCACATGAAACAGATTATAGATTTCATACCTTTATGGAGGACCCGATATATAGAATAAGTGTTGCCACTCAAAATATAGGGTATAATCAACCTACTCAGACCGGATTTTATTTTGGTTCCGATATTGGGAAGTGCTTTCCCGAAAAAGAGCTTGTCGTTCAGGGAAGTTCTGCAATATTGGATGCAGGAATGGATTACGATTCATTCCATTGGTCGATAGGGGGAAGTGAGCGTACAAGAGAGGTTTCTGTAAAAGAGTTTTCTGTCAATAGGAGAACTAAAGTTGAATTGACAGTTACTTTTCGCGGTCAGGAATTTAAAGACTATGTTTACATTACTTTTAAACCCTGATTGTATGCTTCAGGTCTGATTGTTATATAGATTTAGAATCGAGGATAACACTTTTGAATAAGATATAACTTAAAACAAATAAATAAAACACTGAAAATGAGAAATGTTTTTATCTACTGTATGCTTTTAGCAGTAAGTTTTTTTACTATGAAAATGAGTGCTCAGGAAAC
>CAYFUQ010000080.1:0-8413 GCA_964346415.1 uncultured Proteiniphilum sp. | reverse complement strand
AAAAAAGAAGCTGTCTAATGAAGTAAAACTTCATTGTGAGACAGCCTCTTTTTTATTATAACAAAGATGAGGGTATAAAAAAACCGTTGCCTGCCGGGCAACGGTTTGCTTTTGTATATACGTTGAGTATTTTTATTCTTTAATTTCCCATCCCAGAGCGCTGGCACCTAATACGGCTGCATCACCTTCTTTAAGTTCAGAGAAAAGTAACTTAACTTTATCTTTATAAATGGTGAGCAGGTTTTCATCCATTCCTTCTTTTATTGGGTTCATTATCAATTCACCTGCCTTAGCAAGACCACCAAACAAGATGATTGCTTCGGGACTGGAAAATGCAATAAAATCAGCAAATGCTTCACCCAGCATCTTTCCTGTAAAATCAAAAATCTCTAGGGCCAATTCATCCCCACCTACTGCTGCATCGAACACATCTTTTGATGTTATTTGATCAACAGGTATATTTCTCAGCTGAGTTTGAACATCAGGTTTTAGTTCCAGATATTCTCTGGCAGTGCGTGCAACGCCGGTCGCAGAAGTATATGCCTCAAGACAACCTGCTCTTCCACAACCACAGATACGCCCTGTTTTACGACGCACAATAACGTGTCCTAATTCACCTGCAAATCCATCATGTCCATAAACCAGCTGTCCGTTTACAACAATGCCACTGCCAACACCTGTTCCCAGCGTGATTACAATAAAATCTTTCATACCACGAGCAGCACCATATGTCATTTCACCAATAGCAGCAGCATTAGCGTCATTGGTCAATACAACAGGGATCCCTACCCTATCCTCTAATAATTGTGCAAAAGGAATCACACCTTTCCAGCGTAGGTTGGGAGCAAACTCGATACTACCTGAAAAATAGTTTCCATTTGGGGTACCGGCACCAATACCTTTTATTTGTCCTTTAGTGCCGCTATCTTCAATAAGCTCGTTTATAACCTCAGCCAATTCATCAAGATAGTCTTCTACCTTTTCATGTTTAGCTGTTTTCAAGCTTCCTTTGCGCAAAATTTGTCCTCTTGCGTCAACGATTCCTACAACGGTGTTTGTTCCACCAACATCAATTCCGATAACATATTGTTTGTCCATCAGTCTTTATTTAAATGTTTTATCTTTGAGATTAATTAAATTGTTTGTTTGCAAATATACTATTTATTTATTTATCATAATGTCAAACCTATTAATTATTTACACTTATATCATTTTTAGAAAATTGAGTCAACAAATGACACTTCATTTTAATATTTAATATATCTTTGCAAGCATATATATCAAATTGTCATCAATATCGCTATATATCATTACAATTTAGAAAAGAAACAACATATACACTTACATAACTAACAAAATTATCATGCAAGGAATTAAATTTTATAGCGGGGAGAACATCCCGCTGGAACTACACAAAGTCAGAGTTGTTCAAAAATTACATTTAGTACCAATTGAACGTCGTTTGGAAGCACTAAAAGAGGCAGGATTTAACACATTCCGTCTCAACACAAATGATGTCTTTCTGGACATGCTTACAGATAGTGGAACCAATGCTATGAGCGACAATCAAATGGCTGCTATGCTCCAAGCTGATGATGCCTACGCAGGCTCACAAAGTTTCTATCGTTTAGAGAAAGCTGTTAATGACGTTTTGGGTAAAAAGTACTATCTTCCGGTGCATCAGGGACGTGCTGCCGAAAACATAATCTCACACAGCTACGTGAAGAAAGGAAACGTAATTCCAATGAACTATCACTTCACAACTGCTATGGCACACATTACTCAATATGGTGGTAAAATCGAGGAACTTCTTTATGATGAGGCCTACGTAATTAACTCTTCTCATCCATTCAAAGGGAACATGAATATCGAAATGCTTGAAGAGGTTATTCAGCGTGAAGGTGTTGAGAATATCCCATACATACGAATGGAAGCATCTACAAATCTTATTGGTGGTCAACCATTCTCAGTTCAAAACCTTAGAGATGTTCGTGCAGTAGCTGATAAATACAACATCCGTCTTGTACTTGACGCCAGCTTGATTGGAGAGAATGCCTACTTGGTAAAAGAACGAGAAGAAGAATTTAAAGATGCATCATTAGGCGAAATCCTTCAAACCATGACTTCACTCGCAGACTTGGTTTACTTCTCAGCTCGTAAGCTCAGTTCATCGCGTGGTGGAGGTATCTGTACCAACGAAGAAAGCATATATCGTGAACTGGAGCCACTTGTTCCGTTGTTCGAGGGATTCCTTACCTATGGAGGTATGTCTGTCCGTGAAATGGAAGCAATGACCGTTGGACTATACGAAACTCTTGATGAGTCTGTTATTAGCCAAAGTCCTAAATACATTAAATATTTAATTGATTCACTTGACGCCAAAGGTGTTCCCGTAATCAAACCTGCAGGGGTATTGGGTGCTCACCTTGATGCAATGCAAATATGCGATCATATTCCTCAGCAGCAATATCCTGCCGGAGCACTTGCAGCAGCATTATTCCTAATATCAGGTATCAGGGGTATGGAGCGAGGGTCAGTTTCAAGTCAACGTGACGAAGACGGAAACGAAACCTATTCTGATATGGAATTGGTTCGTCTGGCTGTTCCCCGTCGTGTATTCACCCTATCTCAAATAAAATATGTTGAAGACAGAGTCAACTGGCTATATGAAAACCGCTCGTTAATTGGCGGACTTAAGTTTACTTATGAGCCTCCGGTTCTTCGTTTCTTCATGGGTGGCTTAGAACCTGTCAGCGACTGGGCAGAAAAACTTGTTGCTAAATTTAAGGAAGATTTTGGAGACAGTTTATAGTTCTCCAGAGTAATAAGACAAACGGTATAAAAGAAAAAAAGTTGGCACTTACAATAAGTGCCAACTTTTTTATTTATTATTTCAAAACAACATTAGTTCTGATACTCCTGCCAACTTTTAATTTTCAAATCATCTGCATCAAGGGTACAGAATGCTGTGATAAACGCAGAAGCCAAACGAGCATTTGTAATTAACGGTATATTATAGTCGATTGCATTACGACGGATTATATATCCGTTAGTAAGCTCACGTTTTGTAACATCCTTGGGTATATTAACAATTAAATCAAACTTTTTATTGACAATCATCTCAAGGATATTATGCTCTCCATCTTCATCCGGCCATTGAACATCTATTGCATCAATTCCGTTATCCTGAAGGAATTTTTGTGTGCCATGGCTGGCATACAACTCGTAGCCTTTATCAAACAACAATTTAATTGATTCAAGCAAGTCAACTTTAGATTTAGCCTCACCGGAAGATATTAAGATTCTTTTCTTTGGAATGTCGTAACCAACCGAAAGCATTGATTTCAAAATTGCTTCATTAAAGTCATCACCAATACAACCAACCTCACCTGTAGAAGCCATATCGACACCAAGTATCGGATCAAAATGATGCAAACGAGAATAAGAGAACTGTGGTGCCTTAACTCCTATATGATCAAGATCAAACACATTGCCGTCAGGTTTACTGTATGGCGCATCCAGAATCAAACGTGTTGCAGTGTCAATAAAGTTACGTTTAAGTACCTTAGACACAAACGGGAACGAACGCGAAGCACGAACGTTACACTCAATCACCTTAATTTCATTGTTCTTAGCCAGAAACTGGATATTAAATGGTCCTGTGATATTTAACTCTTTGGCAACGCGACGTGAAATCTTTTTCACCCGGCGCATAGTCTCAAAGTAAATCTTCTGAGCCGGGAATACCAACGTAGCATCACCCGAGTGAACACCTGCAAACTCTACGTGCTCAGAAATGGCATATTCTACAATTTCACCATTCTTTGCCACAGCATCCATCTCAATTTCTTTGGCATTCATAAGAAACTCCGAAACTACAACCGGATATTCTTTTGATACTTTGGCGGCCATCTCCAGGAAGCGATGCATCTGCTCCTTATTGTAACTCACATTCATAGCTGCACCGGAAAGCACATAAGAAGGGCGAATCAACACAGGAAAACCTACCTCTTCAATAAAGCTGTCAACTTCTTCAAAGCTTGATAATTCTTTCCATCTGGGCTGATCAATTCCAAGTTCATCCAACATTGCAGAGAACTTGTGACGGTTTTCGGCGCGATCTATCGACTCTGCTGCAGTACCCAATACGTTCACATTCTGTCTGTGCAGTTTCATAGCCATATTGTTGGGTATCTGACCACCCATTGACACAATTACCCCCTTAGGTGACTCCACATCAGCTATATCAAGAGTGCGCTCAAATGTCAACTCATCAAAGTAGAGCCTGTCGCACATATCGTAATCTGTTGAAACAGTTTCAGGATTATAATTTATCATCACCGACTCATAACCCAAATCTCTTGCAGTGTTAACAGCATTCACCGAACACCAGTCAAATTCAACTGACGATCCAATGCGATATGCACCTGAGCCCATAACAACAACTACCTCTTTACCTGACTTCTTTGGTGTAAAACCTTCATCAGAGCCATACGTAAAATAGAGATAATTTGCTTTGTCGGGGTTTTCCGAAGCTACAGTACTTATTCTGCGTACCACAGGTGTCACACCCAGTATCTTTCTCAACTCGCGAACACGAATCAACTCAGAATCCATCACGCCATCATGTTGTTCTACATATCGTGCAACCTGAAAGTCAGAAAAACCAAGACGTTTTGCTTCTTTCAAAACATCTTTTGGTAAATCCTCAATCTTTTTATATTGAGCAATAACATGTGTATATCGATATATATTATCCAGCTTTTCCAGGAACCATGGATCGATTTTAGTCAGCTCTTCAATTTTCTCAACCGAGTATCCTTTTTCAAAGGCATCAGCAATTGCAAAAATTCTCATATCGGTAGGATTTGAAAGTGCCTCCTCAACATTATCAAACGTCAGATCTCTATTCCCTACAAATCCGTGCATCCCTTGTCCAATCATACGCAACCCTTTTTGAATAATTTCTTCAAAAGAGTGACCGATAGACATTATTTCTCCCACCGACTTCATCGATGAACCAATTTCACGACTTACACCGGCAAATTTGCTCAAATCCCAGCGTGGTATTTTCACAATCATGTAATCAAGCTCTGGAGCCTTATAAGCAGAATTGGTTGTTCCCATCTCACCAATCTGGTCAAGGGTATAGCCTAATGCCAACTTTGTTGCCACAAAAGCAAGCGGATATCCCGAAGCTTTAGATGCCAACGCAGAAGATCGACTCAAACGAGCATTAATTTCAATAATTCGGTAATCGTTAGTCTCGGCGTTGAAAGCATACTGAATATTACACTCACCAACAATACCGATATGACGTACCACCTTAGCCGCTACATCTTCAAGCAATTTTATCTGATCATCGCGCAACGTAATGATTGGAGCAACCACGATACTCTCACCAGTATGAATTCCCAGCGGGTCGAAATTTTCCATTGGTACAACCGTGAAGCAATGATCGTTCTTGTCACGTATTACCTCAAACTCTATTTCTTTCCATCCTTTCAGGCTCTCTTCAATCAGAATTTGCTTGGAAAAAGAAAGTGCGCTTTCACACAGTGTTTTAAACTCCTTTTCATTTTGGCAAATCCCCGAGCCGAGTCCACCCAGCGTGTATGCCGAGCGCACCATTACAGGAAATCCTATCTCATGAGCTGCCTTTAATGCATCTTCGTAACTCTCCACCGCTTGAGAAATTGGCGTTTTAGCGTCAATTTCATTCAGCTTCTTTACAAATAAGTCTCTATCCTCAGTCACCATTATGGTGTCAACCGAAGTACCCAGAACTTCCACATTATATTTTTCGAGTACACCGTTTAAATAAAGTTCTGTACCGCAATTCAAAGCTGTCTGTCCCCCAAATGCAAGCAAAATTCCATCCGGCTTTTCTTTCTTAATAACTTTTTCCACAAAAAAAGGCGTGATCGGAAGAAAATAAACAATGTCCGCCACGCCCTCAGATGTTTGAATGGTTGCAATATTAGGATTGACAAGAATTGTCTCTATACCCTCTTCTTTCAACGCCTTCAACGCCTGTGAACCGGAATAGTCAAATTCACCTGCCTGACCGATTTTTAATGCTCCGGATCCGAGCAATACTACTTTTTTGATTCTATTATCCATTGAATTTTTGAATATATAATGTGATGATATTTTCTTAACCTAAGTTTATAAACTTTCAAGTTAGCCACTGTTGGTCAAATCCTGATAAATCAAGCTTTAGAAATGACAATGCCCCAGTGATTCATTATCGGACAAAATTACAAAAATATCTTTATCGCTCCTACAAAATTAAAGAAAGAGTGAACGTTTTTTCAAAAAACTACCCTATTCATATCAATAACATTTATAAGACATACATAAATCTCAATTATCTTTTTCAAATTATTAGGTATTAGCACAATTTCAATCAGTTCATAATTAGTATACTTGTCTTCAAAATAAAATAAACGTTTAAGATAAACAACAAAAAGACACTATTTGCTTTAGTTTTTCTGCTTTCTGTAGCACAGCTATTCTCACAGAATGTGATAAGCTGGAAATACAGTCTCAAAGATGCAGGTAATGGAGAAGTAGAATTGATTGCCGACGCTACTATCGAAAGAGGCTGGCATATGTACGACTCCGAGATTCCTGACGGAGGTCCAACACCCACATCAATTGACTTTGACGAACTTGCAGGAGCCGAACCTATAGGCAAATTCAGCGCCGTTGACAAAAAGCCAAATGTCAAATTTGACGACATATTTAATATGCAAATTGGCACCTACGACAATTCAGTAAGATTCGTTCAGAAATTAAAAATCACCAATAAAGACGCCTTCAAGGCAGAAGGTGCTGTACGTGCTCAGGCATGCGACGATTCAAGCTGTACTCCACCCATTCCCGTTGATTTTTCTTTTGCAGCAAAAGATTTACCCGCAACGGTATCGGTTGCAGAAGGAGCAACACCATCAGCGCAAGAAGAAAGCGTTGCACTTGAAATTATAGAAGCAGCAAAGCTGGTTCCCGCAACTCCCGTTAATCAAGATACAGATGCTTTGTGGAGTCCCGTAGTTGAAGAGATTAACGCTTTTGGTGACAAGGACCTCAACGACTTCTCGTTATGGAGTATTTTCCTAAAGGGGCTACTCTGGGGATTTGCTGCTCTGCTCACACCATGTGTGTGGCCTATGATTCCCATTACTGTTAGCTTTTTCTTAAATAGGAATAAGAAAGACAGAGGCAAGGCATTCAGAGATGCATCCGTCTATGGCATATCTATAATTATTCTCTACGTAGCTTTGGGAATTATTATCTCAGCAGCATTTGGAGCAAGCGCACTAAACAATATAGCAACAAGTGCAGTGTTCAACATGATATTCTTTGTACTGTTGCTCGTTTTTGCTATTTCATTTCTGGGAGCATTCGAAATTGTACTTCCCGCCTCATGGACCAATAAAATGGACAGCAAAGTGGATAGCACATCCGGAATGATTAGTCTTTTCTTCATGGCATTCACCCTAGCACTTGTGTCCTTCTCATGTACCGGCCCCATCATTGGCTGGTTGCTTGTAGAAGCCGCTACACAAGGCAGCTACCTCTCTCCCGCCATTGGCATGCTAGGATTTGCCATTGCATTGTCAATTCCTTTTACACTATTTGCAATATTCCCATCATGGCTCAAAACTCTGCCTAAATCGGGTGGCTGGCTAAACTCAGTTAAAGTGGTACTTGGATTTATTGTACTGGCAGTGTCAATGAAATTCTTCTCAGTTGCAGACCTGTCCAACGGATGGGGAATCCTTAACCGCGACATATTCCTGGTGATATGGATAGTATTATTCGCCATTTTAGGCTTCTACCTGATTGGCAAACTAAAGTTTCAGGGCGACAGTGATGTTGAACATGTAACTATTCCAAGATTATTCTTGTCTATTTTTTCTTTTGCTTTCGCAATATATCTTATTCCCGGACTATGGGGCGCACCGCTGAAACCAATCAGCTCAATCCTGCCCCCACTATCCACACAAGACTTCAAGCTAAACGAAGTTACAATCAACACCGTTTATGAAGACTATGAAACAGGGATGGCAGCCGCCGCACAAAGCGGAAAACCAGTATTGCTTGCATTTGCAGGACATGGCTGTGTAAACTGTCACAAGATGGATGCAACTGTATTGATTGACGAACAGATAAAAGGTCTGATTGATAACGAATTTGTATATATTACCTTAATGGTGGATGAGAGAACAAAACTTCCCGCCATAGAAGAAGTTCAGGAAGGAGGCAAAACCACCAAACTCAGAACCGTAGGCGACAAGTGGAGCTATCTGCAGCGACACAAATTTGGAGCACAATCGCAACCGTACTATGTGATTCTTGATCACGCCGGCAAACCACTTGCTCCCGCTCATGCATACGACGAGAGTGT
>CAYFUQ010000079.1:0-9445 GCA_964346415.1 uncultured Proteiniphilum sp. | reverse complement strand
TTAATCTTTATATATCATTTTGTTGTCCATAACGAAAGTTCTACTACTTATAGAGTATTCACTGTTGTTAGAGTCTTTATAAATCAGGTCGATATAAAAAGCCTGATATCCTTTGTCAGGCAATTTTAATTTTGCCAGAACTTTCGATTTACTTTTCGTGTTGATGTCAGTATACTTCCATTCTGATTTTCTGAAATCTCGAGTTTGTGATTTAGCTATCCATAATTTGGCACCTACAAGATTACTCTTATCTACAGAAACGGACAATTCAATATTTTTTCTTTTTACGCTAAGGTTCCATTTGCAAACAGGTAAAGGTTCCTTTGTCAGGCTCATGTGAAAAAAAGAGTTCAGAGCAGCAAACGCTTGTTCTTTATCGCCTAGTCCGTGTCCTGCATTAGCTACATAATGTAACAGGTTGTGTCCCGGAATATCTTTTATGTAATGTTTTACCGCATCAAGCGTCCAGTAGGGGTCGTTTGTTCCCATAAAAATCATTTTAGGCATAGTGAGCCGATCGCGATATGAATATGGATCTATCATTTGAACTATAGCAGAGCCAAATTCACTATTAATTGCTTGTGGAATGTCCAGGTTAACATAATCCTGGATCTCATCGCTGTAATCGCCATATACTTCATGTTGATAATTGAGCGATACAGGCATATTCAATATATCAATTACCATTGGAGCTATTGCCATAATTCTGGAGTCTTCCGTTGCAGCAGACAGCCATGTTGTCCAACCTCGTTTGGAAGCGCCTGAAATTAGAAACTTATCAATTGGCATTTTAAGTTTATCGTTAGCAAAATCTTGTATTACATCCATTGCTCTGATAGCACTTTTAGTCATTGGAAATAGGAGAGGCCATGATAAATCATCATTATTCTTTAATTCATTAAGCGTATAGGCAATCAGTGCATCTTCATATAAATCGTTATATAGAGGTTGATTTGGTGTTTGTCGCAGTATTGCTGTCACTGCTTTATTTTTATCAGCAATTGCACCAATGAGCTGTGAAGTGCTGTCATCCTTGTCGGTAAACTTAGGGAAATTATCTTTAATAGAGCCTCCTGTAATAAAGAGCAAGGCATCGTTGTTGTGAATAGTATCAGGTACAAAAACAATCAACTCATGCTTCCATAATATTCCCTGCCACTTTTGAGAAACCATCAAAAGAGAATATGCTTGTGTCTTCTCAACAGGATAGGAGTCAATAATTTCCCATGCATATGTGTTGTCGTTGTTGTTTATGTAATTATTAAGTGCGTTCTCTGGTGATATGTTGTTTTGTGCAAATAAAGTTATTGCTGCAAACAGACCAGATAAAAAGATTGTGGTTATTTTCTTCATCATTGATATTATTTTATAGATTTAGATTTTATAAAAGTACAAAGATAAATTTAAAGCATTGTAATGAGCTTCCTATTATTTGATTTTTAATACAATATCAAGCCTGCGACACCCGCCAAAACAATTAATAATATTGGGTCAACCTTGCGAAGCGACAATATGAAGATTGCTCCAAAAATAATCCAACTTTTATAATCGATGAAGTTATAATCGTCAATTAACAATAGTGCAGCAGCACCAATTAATCCTATCACGGCGGGTTTTAAAACACTTAACGATGCCTGAAGCCATTGATTATCTTTAAGTTTTGTGAAGAAAACTGTAATCAAAGTCATGATACCTAATGATGGCAGGCTAACTGCAGTTGTGCAAATTGCCGAGCCTAGCACACCTTGAAATGTAGTGAACCCCATGTTTGTCACAGCAGTATATCCTATATATGTAGCTGAATTGAAGGCGATAGGACCGGGGGTGGTTTGCGAGATAGCAACAATGTCGGTAAAATCAGCAACTGTAATCCAGTTGTGTGCATTTACAACTTCATACTGAATAAGAGGAAGCATAGCGTAGCCACCACCAAAGCCAAATAGTCCAATCTTAAAAAAGGAAACAAATAATTGTGTATATATTTCTATTAAAGCCATAACTTCAAAACTTATTTCTGTGTGTTATTTTTAAAAACGCAAGGTGAAAAATACCCAGCAATACAGCACCTGCAATTATATATATAGGTGAGACACCCAAAAGCCAAACAAGCAGCGCAACCATTATGGGAATCCATATGTTTTTTAGATTGACATCTGCATTTTTGCCCATTTTTATTAGTGGAGCAGCTATCAATGCCACTACAGCCGGGCGGATGCCTTTAAATATACGTTCTACTGTTGGGTTGTCTTTAAACTGAACAAAGAAAATAGCGATAGCAAGGATGACAATAAATGATGGCAAAATGACCCCAAGCCCTGAGAACAGGCTGCCTCTGAACCCCAATCTTTTGTTGCCAACAAAAAGTGCTGTGTTGAGTGCAATGGGTCCCGGAGCTGATTGTGCCAGTGCAAGCATATCAATAAATTCGCTGCCGTCAAGCCAGTTTCGTTTGTTTACTACTTCATTTTCAATGAGTGGAACCATGGCATATCCACCCCCAAAGGTAAATGCCCCAATTTTGAAAAAGACTAAGAAAAGCTCCCAGTATTTTTTAAACAACTCCATATAATAATGTGATTATAAGATTTTTTGTATGCTAATAGTTGAAGTCTTGTTGTAAAAAAAGCGTATAAAGGAAAAAGCAGATTGCAAGTCTTAAAATTGCTTGCAAATCTGCTTTCTATAAGAAGCCGCACCGGTGGAATAAGTTGAAACTCCTTATGACAGGATTTGAGTGTTCGAGTACCTCTGTAATCCGCTGTTCCGACTAGGTCAGAATCCCGAAGGCTGCGGCCCGCCATTAATACTCGTAACGAGTCTCGGTTTCAAAATTGTAATTGATGAGTTTCCCAATCGACCAATGCGGCAATAACTCATTCTTTTTACTACCTCAAAGATATAAATATATTATGAGCCAACCAAATGTTTTTACTCTTTTTTTGATATAATTCATATTTTTTTGCTAAAAGATTACTTATCAGTGACTTTTAAAAGTCAAGAGATTTATCTATTACTTCCTGTGGCAGCTCATAATTCTTCAAATCGCCCGCCAGATACTGATCATAGGCTGCCATGTCAACCAAACCATGTCCCGAAAGATTGAACAAAATGGTCTTTTTCACTCCTTCTTCTTTCGCTTTGTTAGCTTCGCGAATTGCTGCTGCAATGGCATGAGTTGATTCAGGTGCAGGAATTATTCCCTCAGTTTGCGCAAACAGAACACCTGCTTCAAATGTTTCAAGTTGTGGAATTGCAACCGCTTCAATCAGGTTGTCCAGCTTCAGCTGACTTACAATGCTGCCCGCACCATGGTATCGCAATCCACCTGCATGAATATTGGCGGGTGAAAAATTGTGACCAAGTGTGTACATTGGAATCAATGGCGTGTATCCGGCTTCGTCACCAAAGTCATACTTAAACACACCTCTGGTGAGCTTGGGGCATGATGCGGGTTCTGCAGCAATAAAGCGTGTTTTCTTACCATCTTTAATTACATGTCGCAAGAATGGAAAGGCAATTCCTGAAAAATTAGATCCGCCACCAAAGCATCCGATCACTATGTCGGGATATTCGTCTGCCATTTCCATCTGTTTTTCAGACTCCAAACCAATAATGGTTTGATGCAACGAAACATGATTGAGTACGCTGCCCAGTGTATATTTACAATTAGGAGTTTGCATTGCAAGTTCAATAGCTTCTGAAATGGCAGTACCCAAACTTCCCTGATAATTGGGGCGTTCGGTCAACACCTTGCGGCCAGCCTTGGTAGACATACTTGGTGAAGCTACTACCTGTGCTCCCCAGGTTTGCATCAACGAACGACGGTATGGCTTTTGTTCGTAACTAATTTTTACCATATAGACAGCGATATCCAGACCAAAAACTTTTCCTGCAAATGATAATGCTGTCCCCCATTGTCCTGCACCAGTTTCGGTAGTGAGGTTGGTGGTTCCATCAAGTTTATTATAATATACCTGTGGTAGTGCCGAGTTCAGTTTGTGAGAACCTACAGGACTAACACTCTCATTTTTGAAGTATATATGTGCCGGAGTGTCTAGTGCTTTTTCCAAACCGTATGCTCTAACCAGCGGCGATGGACGATATATTTTATATTTATCTCTAACTTCTTCGGGAATCTCAATCCATGCATCAGTTTCATTAAACTCCTGCCTTGCTAGCTCTTCTGCAAAGAGAGGATAGAGATCTTCGGCCTTCATTGGTTCGTTAGTTTGTGGATTGCGTAAGCGCTGAGGCTTATTTTGCATGTCTGCTACTACATTATACCAATGTGTTGGTATTTCATGTTCGGGAAGTAAGAATTTTTTCGTTTTCATTGATAACGTTCTATTTAAATTTGATTTTTGATAATTGTTTTTGCCTGTTTCAAATTGTTACTGAAAAACAAGATATTTGCAAAAATAGTTATTTCATTTTGATATTTACTGCCAAAATGATTTAAAAAGCTCATAGATTAAAAAACTAACGTAATAATATCAAACCACTTTTGCTATACCTTACCCGAGTTATGTGGCTGTATGTTTCTCTCAATCAATTCTTGTAACTTTATGTCAAGTCCCGGCAGATTGTTAAGTTTTAGTTTAAAAATGTTATTCAGCACAGCACGTATTTCTTCTTTGCTTACCAAAACCATCGTCTCTTTATTGCCATCACGCTTATATGATGTCAGTGTAGTATTATCTAGTGTGTAGCGACATTTTTCAGTTTTGATGGAAACCATCAAGTCATTTTTAAACTTAGCCTTGACATTTGTAGAAGTAAACCAATTGCCAACCTCGAAATCCTCATGAAACTGCTCTTGCAAATCAAAGTAGTATAGTGGTCTCCACTTTCCATTAAAACCTGATTCCAATATATATCCATCTCCCTCATATATAAAACGATATTGTCCGAAAGGTGTTTGGTGTACAATATCTGTATCCAACAGCAATGGCATACATGGCGCAGCACTACCAAATCCAACATCTGAAATATATGGCTTTTCATTTAATGTTGTTATAATAAGCATATGCGTACGGCGCGGTTGTTCCCTTCCTGATTCCAGAACTCTTCCTGAAAGTCCTCTTGAATCAAATTTCATCTTTTTCAATACAGAAAGAAAGAATAGATTATGTTCATAACAATAACCCCCACGGTGGTCAACAATCATTTTGCTGAACAACGTATCTGTGTCAAGTAATACGGGAATATCGAGAAAAGGGTTTAGATTTTCAAATGGGAAAGTAAGGGAATGTCGTATCTGCAACAGTGTAAGTGTCTGAATTGTTTGCTCAGTGCCTTTTCTATAGTTTATCCTATCGAAGTATTGCTTTAGCCGTTCATCTGTCATGTTATTCAATTATTATATACTTTCAATCCAGTTGACGATATTGTCATATATATCTTTATTAATTGACTCATTTAGTATTTCGTGGCGCATTTTTGGATATAGTTTGTATGATATATTCTTGAAGCCATCATTTATGAGATATAAGACAGTACGTCTAATTCCTTTCCCAAAATCACCAATGGGGTCATCTTCGCCGCTTATAAATAACATTGGAAACTCGTATGCAATGCTTTTTGCCCAGTCTCTCTCTGTTGCCAAAGTATTTAATGTTATTAGCGCATAAAATCCATTATTTGAAAAAGGGACACCACAAAATGGGTCTTTGTCAAAAGACTCTCTGTTGCTTCTATCAAAACTTAACCAACTTGTAGAGCTTGCGCCCGGTTCGTTCTTGAATCGAACATTGTTCATTTTGTCAAATGTCTCATTAATAAACGTACTCACTTTTGTGGGTGACACTTTGTTTAATAAACCGAAAAGTGGCTTCGTTAGTTGTGCTGCAATGTTTTTACCTCCGGTGCCAACAATTATTGCACCGCTAAATTTGCTATGTGATTTTTGTAATAATAAGCGCGTAATAAATGACCCCATCGAGTGCCCTAATATATAATGTGGAACGTTGAGATGAAGCGATGACAGCTTGTCGGCCATTTCGTCAGCATGCTCCACTAATAATTTGTGTGGATCTATATTTCTGAAAAATCCTAGCTGATACTCATTTTCCACTGAATTTCCATGTCCTACATGATCATAAGTAATCACAGCCACGCCATGCTGTACCAGATATTCGGCAAGTGCTTGATATCTTCCGCTATGTTCTTTCATGCCGTGAACAATCAGCATAGTTGCTTTCACCGGTTGCTTCTCCGGAACGTAGTGATTGTAATAAAGCCTCCACGATGAGCCTTGTGAATAGGTGGTGTGATGATAGTTAATCATATTAATTAGGATTTATAGCTTATTCGTTATCTTATAGGATGTTAGAGTATTCTGTTGATTAATTCAAGACAAATATAATAAATTATATTCAATTTACCTTCGGATTGTTTTTTAAATAAACAGCACTTGTTCGAACTCATTTCCAAATGGAAATCATAATGGACAGTATGTGTTCAGATGCATTTCCAAATGGAAACTACAATAAACAGCAGGTGTTTATTTGTAATTGTAAACCTTGTATTTTGTATGCCTAAAAATATTTGTTATTTGCGAACTTTTCAAGTATATCTTTCTTAGATATTTTCTGTTTGGAAAACTTTCTCCTGATATGCAGAAATTAGATGCCTGATAATTAAATGATTGTCATTTTAAATGGAAAACAATATATGGATGTTGATAACTTTATTCGCTAATATCTTTGTCCATATTGTTTTTTTGTCGTAAACTTGTAGCCGATTTAAACATCGAAAAACTGTATTTAATTTAAACCATTTCATTAATAATCACATAATCAAATCGTTCTAAAATGAAGAAGAAAACTTATAGCTTCGATGAAGCTTATCAGGCATCTTTGCGCTATTTTGAAGGTGACGAACTGGCTGCCAAGGTATGGGTGAGTAAATATGCCCTGAAGGACAGCGCTGGTAATATTTATGAAAAATCGCCAGCGGATATGCACAAGCGTTTAGCTAAAGAGATTCATAGAATTGAATCTAAGTACAAAAACCCTTTGTCGGAGCAAGAGTTGTTTGATCTGTTCGATAAGTTTAAATATATATTACCTCAGGGTAGTCCGATGACTGGTATTGGTAACGATTTTCAGATTGCTTCTCTTTCTAACTGCTTTGTTATCGGGATGGATGGAAGTGCCGACTCTTATGGCGCAATCATCCGTGTTGACGAAGAGCAGGTGCAACTGATGAAACGAAGAGGTGGAGTAGGACATGACCTTTCTCACATTCGCCCCAAAGGCTCGGCTGTAAAAAACTCTGCACTTACCTCTACAGGTCTTGTGCCATTTATGGAACGTTATTCAAACTCAACCCGCGAAGTAGCACAAGATGGTCGCCGTGGTGCATTGATGCTTAGTGTTGCAGTGCGTCACCCCGATTCGGAAGACTTCATTGATGCCAAACTGGAGCAGGGTAAAGTTACCGGAGCTAATGTTTCAGTTAAAATTGATGATGACTTTATGCGTGCTGTTGAAAATGGAACACCATATAAACAGCAATTCCCTGTTAAGTCTGACAATCCCAAATTTGAGAAGGAAGTTGATGCACAGGTGTTGTGGAAAAAAATTGTACACAATGCATGGCGCTCAGCTGAACCGGGTGTGCTGTTTTGGGACACTATCATTAATGAGTCAATCCCCGATTGTTATGCAGATTTAGGATTCGAAACAGTTTCTACCAACCCTTGTGGTGAGATTCCGCTTTGTCCATACGACAGTTGCCGCTTGCTGGCAATCAACTTGTTTTCTTATGTTATGAATCCATTCACCAAAGATGCTTACTTTGATTTTGAATTGTTTGGTAAACATGTACGTTTGGCACAGCGCATCATGGATGATATTGTGGACCTTGAATCAGAGAAGATAGATAAGATTTTAGATAAAATAAACAGCGATCCCGAGACAGAAGAGGTGAAATCTACCGAAAGATATCTGTGGGAAAAGATTCGTAAAAAAACACTTCAAGGTCGTCGTACCGGTGTAGGAATCACTGCAGAAGGTGATATGCTTGCAGCAATGGGCATCCGATATGGATCGGAAGAAGGTAATGATTTTTCTGAAAAAGTACATAAAGCTGTTGCACTTAATGCTTATGCTTCATCTGTAGAGATGGCCAAAGAACGTGGAGCCTTTGAAATATACGACTCTAAAAGAGAAGAGAATAATCCCTTTATCAATCGCTTGAAAGAGGCCGATCCACAACTGTATGAAGATATGGTGAAGTATGGTCGCCGCAATATTGCACTTCTGACAATTGCGCCAACTGGAACCACTAGCTTAATGTCGCAAACTACCTCAGGTATCGAACCAGTGTTTATGCCCGTTTACAAGCGCAGACGGAAAGTGAACCCCAGCGACAAGGATGTTAAGATTGATTTTGTGGATGAGAATGGAGATTCGTGGGAAGAGTATGTAGTTTTCCATCACAAATTTGTGGATTGGATGGTTGCAAATGGTTACTCACCCTCTAAAAAATATAATAGTAATGAAGTTGATGAGATGGTTGCTAAATCTCCTTACTATAAAGCTACTTCAAATGACGTGGACTGGCTAATGAAGGTTAGAATGCAGGGTAGGGTACAAAAATGGGTTGACCATTCTATCAGCGTTACGATTAATCTTCCAGAAGATGTATCTGAAGAATTAGTTGGTGAATTGTATATGGAAGCATGGAAGAGCGGCTGTAAAGGTTGTACTGTTTACAGAGACGGATCGCGTGCCGGAGTTCTAATCGCCAATGATGAAAAGAAAGAAGAAGAAAAAGAAGATGACTGCTACGAAGTACCTCAGATTGTAACTTCACGTCCAGCAGTGCTGGAAGCTGATGTTATTAAATTTCAAAATAACAAAGAGAAATGGATTGCGTTTATCGGATTGCTCAACGGACGTCCTTATGAGATTTTTACCGGTATCAATGATGAGGATGATGGTATAATGATTCCCAAAACAGTTTCGAAAGGAAAGATTATCAAAGCTTATGACAGCGAAGGAGTAAAACGTTATGACTTCCAGTTTCAAAATAGAAGAGGATATAAAATCACAATCGAAGGCCTGGATGGTAAGTTTAATCCTGAATACTGGAACTATGCCAAGCTAATATCGGGAGTATTACGTTACGGCATGCCTATCGACCAGGTTATTAAATTGGTGTCGGGGCTTGAGCTTGACAGTGAAACAATTAACACATGGAAGAATGGGGTAGAGCGATCACTGAAAAAATATCTGCCTGCCGAATCAGAAGCAAAAGGACAGAAGTGCCCCGTGTGTGGTATTGAGGCGTTAGTTTATGAAGAAGGCTGTCTGACTTGTCGCAACTGCGGCGCTTCAAAGTGTGGTTAGTACTCCATGAAATAACATTATATATTTTATAAATCAAAAGAGGCTGTCTCACAATGAAGTTTTACTTCATTAGACAGCTTCTTTTTTTG
>CAYFUQ010000078.1:0-9621 GCA_964346415.1 uncultured Proteiniphilum sp. | reverse complement strand
CACATTGTGACACACCCTCTTCCACATTTTACTTATATAACTAACTTTCTTAACTGAGTTTCTGTAAAGCAGTTTTAACACGCGCCACAGCTTTCTCAATATTTTCATCGGAAGTGGCATACGAGAAGCGAATACAACCGGGAGCACCAAATGCATCACCACCCACACAGGCCACGTGTCCTTCCTCTAGGATAAACATAGCCAAATCAGAGGCTGTGTCAACTGTCTTTCCATTATACGATTTGCCCAGATAGCTGCTAAAGTCGGGGAATACATAGAATGCACCCTGAGGGTCATTAACCTGCAGATTGGGAATTTCGCGAAGCAATCCCACAATTAGGTTTTTCCTGCGCTCGAAAGCAACCCTCATCTCTTCCACACAATCCTGACTGCCGGTGTAAGCAGCTTCAGCTGCTTTTTGAGAAATGGACGACGGACCGGATGTGTATTGCCCCTGAAGTTTGTTGCAGGCAGCAGCAATCCATTGCGGTGCAGCAATCCAGCCAATACGCCAGCCTGTCATAGCGTAGCCCTTAGACACACCGTTGATTATAATCACACGATTGCTGATTTCATCAAACTGAGCCATACTTTCGTGCCTGCCTACATAATTGATATGCTCATATATCTCGTCAGCAATAACATACACATTGGGATATTTAACCAGAACATCTTTAAGTGCAGCCAACTCGTCACGAGAATAAACACTACCCGTTGGGTTTGACGGTGAACACAGAATCACAGCACGCGTTTTGGGAGTGATTGCCTCCTCAAGCTGCCGGGCATTAATCTTGAAGTCCTGCTCGATGCCTGCATACACAAACACTGATTTTCCCTCTGCCAGTTTCACCATCTCGGGATAACTCACCCAATATGGTGCAGGAATAATCACTTCCTCATCTTTATCCACAATGGAAATGATAACGTTTGTGATTGATTGCTTGGCACCATTTGAAACCACAATCTGTGCAGGGTCATACTTCAGGCTGTTCTCACTTTCGAGTTTGGCTGAAATTGCTTTGCGCAATTCGGGAAACCCGGGAACGGGCGAATAGTATGAAAAATTATTATCTACCGCTTGTTTGGCAGCCTCCTTAATGTGCTGCGGGGTTGAGAAGTCGGGTTCGCCGACACTCATATTAACAACGTCAATACCCTGAGCTTTGAGTTCATTGCTCTTTTGTGCCATCGCCAAAGTTTCTGACGCTGATAGCGAACGTAGTCGCGAAGAAAGTGGATTCATAACCTTATAATCTTTTTTTTTAGAAATTCTCTGCAAATATAGAGAATAATTGTCGAAAAGAAATCAAATCCGCTGTTTTTTTATCATTATGACAAATAAGACAAGCAAATACGACAAAAAGCAACAAAACAAAAGAGCATCGACCACACAAAGTAGTCGATGCTCTTTAAGTATTCAGCTCTATTTTTAGAGACTATTTTTCACCAAGGAATGAAGAGATACCCTCTTGTGTGGCCTCAAGACCTTTATCGCCTTTGTGCCAGTTGGCAGGACACACCTCACCGTTCTCTTCGGTAAACTGCAGGCAGTCAATCCTTCTGATTGCCTCGTCAACGCTTCTGCCCAGTGGCATATCGTTCACTACCTGATGGCGAACAATGCCCTCTTTGTCTATAAGAAACAAGCCTCTGTATGCCTGTGGCGTACCGTTGAATACCAGGTTGCCCTCATCATTGTAGTCATACTCTCCTGCCAAAACATCATAATCCATAGAAATGGTCATTGACTGGTCGGCAACGATGGGATAATTCACTCCCTGAATACCACCATCATTAAGTGGAGTTTGCAGCCACTTCCAGTGCGAGAAAGCAGAGTCGGTTGAGCAACCAACCACTACAGTGTTGCGATCTTCAAACTCTTTTATCTTTTCCTGAAAAGCAATCAGTTCCGTTGGACATACAAATGTGAAGTCGGCGGGATAAAAGAAAAACACCACATATTTATCTCCTATATATTGTTCTAATGAAAAGTTTTCCCGGATTTCAACTCCATCTACTACAACCGGTGCATTGAATACCGGTGCTTTTTTACCTACTAATACTGACATAATTTTATTGTTTTTAAAATATTATCTGTTCATTGAAGAACGCCACAAAGATAATGAGTGTAAGAACAACAATAAAACTTATAACCTTCAATATGTAATAAATTAAATCTATGGGAATGATGTATACTTTCAATAAAACTACTTGCAGAACTATTTTTAACATCAAATATCAAGCAATTACATTTTTAATAATTACTTTTGCATGCAATAAAATTCTAAAAACATATCAGCTATGTCATTTATTGCAGACAAAATCACAATGGAAGGACTAACGTTCGACGATCTACTGTTAGTTCCCGGTTATTCCGAAGTTCTCCCCCGAGACGTTGACCTCTCCACCAACTTTTCAAAAAACATCAGACTTAATGTTCCTATGGTATCGGCAGCGATGGACACTGTTACCGAGACCACAATGGCTATTGCTATTGCCCGCGAGGGAGGTATTGGTGTTATACACAAAAACATGACCATTGCCGAACAGGCAAAACAGGTGCGTGTGGTGAAGCGTTCAGAAAACGGAATGATTATTGACCCCATTAGCATCAGCCCTGACAAGACGGTAGAGAATGCTTTGGCCTTGATGAAGGAGTACAAAATTGGAGGTATCCCCGTAGTCATTGAAGACAACACTCTGGTAGGCATTGTGACCAACCGTGACTTGCGCTTCGAAAAGAATATGGACAAACTGATTAAGGATGTGATGACCGCCGAAAATCTGGTTACCACACGTCAGAGCACCGACCTTGAGGCAGCAGCCGACATATTGCAGATGCACAAGATTGAAAAACTGCCTGTAGTAGATGAAAATTACAAACTGGTAGGGCTGATTACATATAAGGATATCACAAAAGCAAAAGATAAACCATTTGCAGCAAAGGATGAGCAGGGACGTTTGCGCGTGGCTGCCGCCATTGGTGTTACTCACGACTCGGTAGAAAGAGCACGCGCACTGGTTGAGGCAGGCGTGGATGCAATTGTAATAGACACGGCTCACGGCCACTCCAAAGGCGTGGCAGATATGCTGAAACTAATTAAAAAATCATTCCCCACAATAGATGTTGTAGTGGGCAACATAGCAACTCCCGAAGCGGCCCGCTTTCTTGTTGACGCAGGTGCAGATGCAGTAAAGGTGGGAATTGGTCCCGGATCTATCTGTACCACTCGTGTGGTGGCAGGTGTGGGTGTTCCGCAGGTTTCTGCAATCTACAGCATAGCACAAGAATTGAAAGGCAGCGGAATTCCAATTATTGCCGATGGTGGTTTGCGCTACTCGGGCGATATAGTGAAAGCTCTTGCAGCAGGTGCATCTACCGTGATGATGGGGTCGTTGCTTGCCGGTACAGACGAATCGCCGGGCGAGACCATTATATATAGCGGACGTAAGTTTAAGAGCTATCGTGGAATGGGTTCACTTTCTGCTATGGAAAAAGGGTCAAAAGACCGCTACTTCCAGGATGTGGAAGACGATATCAAGAAACTTGTTCCCGAAGGCATCGAAGCACGTGTTCCTTACAAGGGCACACTTCAGGAGGTAATCTACCAGATGGTGGGCGGACTGAGAGCCGGTATGGGCTACTGCGGCACAGCAAACATTGAAGCTCTGAACGAAGCTAAGTTTACACGTATCACCGGTGCAGGATATGCAGAAAGCCATCCTCACGGGGTAAAGATTACGCGTGAAGCTCCTAACTACAGCAGCTATAGCGAATAACGGGAAAATCAATATACATATAAGAAACGAAGAGGCTGTATCAGAATAGAAGTTAAGCCTCTGAGAATCTTAAAAATGAAAACGTGCTCGTATAGGTGTACGAATAGAAAGAGGGTGAAATCACATTGTGAGACACCCTCTTTTCATTAGCTTTCAAACTTCTACACTGCACCACTTCCTCACTTCCATTTTTTTCATTACCTTTGCATTCAATTTTCGAAAAGGATTAAAATCACTGACAATGAGCAACAAATTCACCGAATACAATCAATTAAACTTAGCTGAAATAAATAAAGAAGTACTCCGCGACTGGGACGAAAAAGAGCTGTTCCCAAAGAGCCTGGAGATACGAAAAGGGAAACCCGAATTTGTATTTTACGAAGGTCCGCCTTCGGCAAACGGAATGCCCGGCATTCACCACGTTATTGCACGTGCCATCAAAGATATATTTTGTCGTTACAAAACGATGAAAGGATTTCTTGTGAACAGAAAAGCAGGATGGGACACACACGGACTACCGGTTGAACTGAGTGTTGAGAAATCGCTTGGTATCACCAAAGAGGATATCGGCAAGAAGATTACGGTGGAAGAATATAACAACGCCTGCCGCACGGAGGTGATGAAATATACTAAGGAGTGGGAAGAGCTGACGCGCATCATGGGATATTGGGTGGATATGAACGACCCATATATCACTTACGACAATCGCTACATCGAAACTCTGTGGTATCTGCTGAAAGATATTTATAAGAAAGACTATCTCTACAAGGGATACACTATACAACCCTACTCTCCTGCGGCGGGGACAGGACTAAGCACGCATGAACTTAATCAGCCCGGTTGCTATCGCGACGTGACCGACACTACATGTGTGGCACAGTTTAAGATTAAAGATCCTCTGCAGGAATGGACTGAATTTGGTGAGCCTTTCTTCCTCGCATGGACAACCACGCCATGGACACTGCCCTCTAATATGTTGCTGGCAGTGGGCCCAAACATTGAATATTCAGCCGTGCAGACCTACAACCAATACACAGGTCGCCCGATGACAGTGGTATTGGCAACCAGTTTGCTTGGTGCATACTTCTCGGAAAAGAATGCCGGCTTAAGTTTGGAAGACTTCAAAGAGGGTGACAAGAAGATACCGTTTAAGGTATTGGACAAAACCTGGAAAGGAAAGGAATTGGCAGGTATTGCCTACGAGCAGCTATTCCCATGGGTGAAAGTGACCGACAAAGCATTCAAGGTAGTGACAGGTGATTTTGTGACTACGGAAGATGGTACCGGAATTGTGCACATAGCTCCTACATTCGGTGCTGATGACGCCAAGGTGGGCAAGGACAACGACGTACCCGGACTGACACTTATAGACAAAGATGGAAACGTGCGTCCGATGGTTGACATGACAGGTAAGTTTTTCAATATCGAAGATATCGACCCGGAGTTTGTTAAGAACAATATCAACGTGGACGCTTACAAAGAGTTTGCAGGCAGATTTGTAAAGAATCAGTACGACGAAACTCTTGATGAGAAAGATGCTACGCTGGATGTGGATTTGTCGGTATGGCTGAAGTTTGAGAACAAGGCATTCAGAATCGAACGTTTTGTGCACAGCTATCCACACTGCTGGCGTACAGACAAGCCGGTGCTTTACTATCCGCTTGACAGCTGGTTTATCCGCACCACTGCTCTGAAAGAGCGAATGATGGAACTGAACAACACCATCAACTGGAAACCACAATCTACCGGAACGGGACGTTTCGGCAAGTGGCTTGAGAATCTTCAGGACTGGAACCTGAGCCGCAGCCGCTATTGGGGTACTCCGCTTCCTATCTGGAGAACAGAAGATGGTAAGGAAGAGATATGTATAGGTTCAGTTAAGGAACTGGTTGGCGAGATGAAAAAATCACTCGATGCAGGCGTGATGACCGAATTGCCCTGGAAAGAGTTTGACATAGATAAGTTTGAAGATTTAAACTACGATAATATAGACCTGCACCGTCCGTATGTGGACAATATTGTGCTGGTATCTGAAAGCGGACAACCAATGTATCGCGAGCTCGACCTGATTGATGTTTGGTTCGACAGCGGAGCGATGCCTTTTGCACAGGTATTCTATCCTCACATTTCTGAAGGTGAATTTAGCAAGATACACCCTGCTGATTTTATTGCAGAGGGAGTTGACCAGACTCGCGGCTGGTTCTTTACGCTTCATGCCATCAGCACGATGGTTAAAGACAGTGTGGCATTTAAGAATGTGATTTCAAACGGACTTGTGCTTGACAAAAACGGCAACAAGATGTCTAAACGTCTTGGCAACGCAGTTGACCCGTTCTCTACAATCGAAAAGTATGGTTCCGACCCGCTTCGCTGGTATATGGTGACCAATGCTTCTCCGTGGGACAATCTTAAGTTTGATCTGGAAGGTGTGGAAGAGGCACGACGCAAATTCTTCGGCACGTTATATAATACATACTCTTTCTTTGCGCTTTATGCTAATGTGGACAACTTCCACAATCAATATCCGCAGATAGAGCTGGAAAAGCGTCCTGAAATTGACCGCTGGATTCTGTCGTTGCTAAATTCTCTCACCAAAGAGGTGGACAACGATTATGAAAACTACGAGCCAACAAGAGCAGGAAGAGCTATCAATGACTTTGTGAATGACAACCTGAGCAACTGGTATGTTCGTCTTAACAGAAAGCGTTTCTGGGGAGGTGAGATGACAGAAGACAAAATATCTGCTTACCAAACACTATATCAGTGTCTGGTGACCGTTACCAAACTTATGGCACCCATTGCACCATTCTATGCAGATAAGTTGTACCTCGACCTGATTGGTGCTACTCAAAGTGAGAAGTCCGAATCGGTACACCTTGCCGACTTCCCTGCCGTGGATGAATCGGTAATCGATAAAACACTCGAAGAGCAGATGTATCTGGCGCAGACAGCGTCATCTATAGTGTTGTCACTTCGTCGCAAAGTGAACCTGAAAGTTCGTCAGCCACTGTCGAAAATCATGGTTCCTGTAATCAATGAAAGCGACAGAGAGAACATTGAGGCTGTGAAATCGTTAATACTTGGAGAGGTGAACGTTAAAGACCTTCAGTTTGTGGACTCGGCCAATGGTATGCTGGTTAAGCGTGTTAAGCCCGACTTCAAGAAGCTTGGACCACGTTATGGCAAGATAATGAAACTTCTCTCGCAAGAGATTCAGCAGATGGGGCAAGCTGCTATCAACACGCTTGAGAAAGAGGGTAGCTATAAGTTCAATGTCAATAATGAAGAAGTTGTAGTGTTGATAGACGATGTGGAAATATTGTCGGACGACATACCCGGATGGCTGGTTGGCAACGAAGGCAGACTAACTGTTGCACTCGATATCACCGTAACCGATGAATTGCGTAAAGAAGGTATTGCCCGTGAACTGGTAAACAGAATTCAGAATCTGCGCAAATCCAAAGACTTTGAGATTACAGATCGCATTTCGGTTAAAGTATCGTCTGATGAACTGTTTGACGAGGCTATACGTGACTTCAGCGCTTATATCAAATCGCAGGTGCTTGCTGACTCAATAGAGATTGAAAACCAAACATTTGAGGACGAGATAGACATTGAAGAAAGGGTGCTTACGCTACAAGTTGAAAAAATATAGATTGCACTTTTGCATAAAAGACAAAATAATAATAAAAATTCGTTATCTTTGTAGAGCCTGAATATTTAGAAGGCACAAAAACGAAAAACTCAAAGAAAAATAGCATTATGAAAGAAAAGACGAGATATTCTGATGAGGAGCTTGAAGAATTTCGCGAAATCATCAACGCTAAATTAGAGATTGCCAAACAGGAATACGAAAACTACCGTGCAACTGTGACCAACGCAGATGGTAACGACACGATTGATACCTCGCCTACCTACAAGGTGCTTGAAGAAGGTGCTTCAACACTATCAAAAGAAGAAGCAGGAAGATTGGCACAGCGCCAGATGAAGTTTATCCAGAATCTTCAGGCAGCACTTATTCGTATCGAGAACAAAACCTACGGAATCTGTCGCGAAACCGGCAAACTTATTCCCAAGGAGAGACTGCGCGCTGTTCCGCATGCTACGCTGAGTATCGAAGCGAAACAAGGCAAGAGATAATCGATATAGCTTTATAATGAATTATAAACTGACATGGAACCGAACAGGACAGAATATTTTCTGTCCCTGTTCTCTTTTTGTGTCTATCAATATTATTAGATGAAAAGTACCACTAAAAAAGGTATTATAGCCGTAGCTGTTATTTTTTTGGTTTTGCTTGTTGATCAGATTTCAAAAATATGGGTTAAGACCAACATGGCTCTTTACGACATGATAGAAGTCACAAGCTGGTTTAAAATATATTTTGTTGAAAATAATGGAATGGCTTTTGGGATAGAGGCGATTGGGAAGTTGTTTTTGTCCGTCTTCAGAATTATTGCCGTAGCCGCAATAATTGTTTACCTCACACGGCTTGTCAAACAGAACTACAAGAGTGGTTTTATAATTTGTATTGCACTCATATTGGCGGGTGCATCGGGCAATATTATCGACAGTGTGTTCTACGGAGCTTTCTTTGAAGCCAGCTATCAGGGACATATTGCCTCGGCAGTGCCCTACGGTGAAGGTTATGCCTCGTTGCTCCACGGCAAAGTGGTAGATATGCTTTATTTCCCGCTTATTGAGGGCACATTTCCCAAATGGGTTCCTTTTGTTGGTGGCAATGACTTTCTTTTCTTCCGTTTTATATTTAACATTGCCGACTCTGCAATAACTGCTGGAGTTGCCTTGTTGATTATTTTCTATCGCAAAACTTTGTCATACTCACTGATGTCTAAAAGCGACAGAGAAAGATTAGCTCAGGAAGAAGAAGACGATATTATTACTCAAGACAATTAATAGAAACGTGCGTAATAGCTTTACAACATATTTATCCGGGACAATAGTATTTATTCTTCTGTTCTCATATTGCAGTCGACCAAATGAAGTGCTTGGCAGAAAAAACATGGAGCGTCTGATGTATGATGTTTATGTTGCAGAAGCTTTGATAGACAACGACTACACCAGCTTTAGTACTCCGGAGAGGAAGGAAGCACTGATAAACGAAGTTTTTAAAAAGCATAAAACATCACAGGCGCAGTGGGATACTTCACTGTCGTGGTATTCAGACAGAATTGATCTCTATCTGAAGATGAATGACTCGGTAAGAGCAAGGCTTAAGCGCACACAGGCAGATTACGACAGATTGCTGAGTGCTGAAAACGCAATCTTGCAGTCAGTTTCAGACCGCTCCAAGCTTTCGGCAGATATTCCGAAACACTATTCATTTAGCGAAGTAAATCCCAAAAACGGATTCCGCTTCAAACTCGACAGCACGCAGATAGCAGATCGAATAAGCGACTCATTGTTTGTTTTCTCTTTTGATGCCATTGCCGTGCCACCTGTTATGCCCAACATCCTGACAGCGTCGCTGGCACTTGAGTATAAAGACAGCACTATTTATCTGACCGATACCATTAAAGGAAACAGAACCTATACATTAAAAGGGCAAAAGTATATCCCGGTTGACACCATTTTCATCAAACCAAACCGCAACGATTCAACATCTGCACTAACTGCACGAATCGACTCTATTGTTATCGACACATTGCGAAGCATTGTGGGATTCATTCATATACAAGATATGCTCGGCATCTATCGCGGTATTCATCTTAACCGCATCTTCCTGGGAAGTGAGAATGACTCAACTTACGTACAATCCTCCGACTCTATCTCTATTGCTGAGACAGACAAAGCCCCTTCCCCAAAACCCGAAACCCTGAA
>CAYFUQ010000077.1:0-9683 GCA_964346415.1 uncultured Proteiniphilum sp. | reverse complement strand
ACCTATAACGCCGAAGACGCGGGATACTTCAACAGAACCGTTTCAATCCACGGCAATATGGGTATTTCACCTATAATCCTTAGGCTGAAAGGAAATACAAACTAAAATCTCTATGAAGAGATTGTTATTAATCAATTTATTTACTAATTTTAAAATTCAAGAAAATGAAAAAGAAAATTTTATCGGGCGTGTTTGCCCTTGCAGTATTGGTAGCCACAGGCTACGGAGTGAGCAAAAGTATGAAAAGTAATTCCGGGCTTTCGGATTTGGCATTAGCCAATGTAGAAGCGCTGGCGGAAAATGAGACTATAACTATTGATTGTGACGACTGGTACAAAGAAGAGTGTGTCACTTTAGTAATAAACGGTACTGAATTTAAGGTTTCAGGCAGAAGAAAATAATCTAATTATCAATTGTGGCTGCTTAAGAAATACATTAAGGAATACAAGTATTCTTAAGCAGCCTTTAATAAAATAACATCATTACTGTTGCGTTAAAAACTGGCTGATTTTAACTTTTGTCGGCTGATAATCTATGAATATAGTATGAATATATATTACTGTTTACTCTGTTTTATTTTAATTTCTTCCTGTACCATTCCCGTTCAGGATAAGCAAGCGTTTGAAGAGGTGCATTTTTCAGACGAAGTACAATTGTCTGAAGACTTATTGCGTCCAGACATGTTTTGTGTGATTGATTCGGTCATGGTAGTTTACGACAATAACAAAGGAAGCAATAAACTGTTTTATGCATTTAACGTTACAACCGGGCAGCTTTACTCGAAATTTGGAATCATGGGCTCTGGTCCAGAAGACTATAATTTTCCCGTACAAATGGAGTATAATGAATCAACGAATGAAATTTGTATTTTAGATAGAAACCACTCCAAAGTGTATGGTTACAGGCTACAAGATATAGTTGAAGGGAGAGATATAAAAACATCATCGATAATTAAAATCCCTATAGATGCAAGCAGGGCAGTTTTCCAGAATGATTCTAGTGGTTATTGCTTGGGAGCTTTTTCAACGGGAATGATTGGTAAATATAAAAATGAAACAATTACAGGCTATTATCTTGATTTTCCTGATATCAAAGATCACTTTCTAAATTCCAATCAAAAATTTGGATTGTTCCAGGGAGACATCACGATGAATCGAGATGGAACAAGGCTTGTGTATTCCTCTGCTCGTTGTGATTTGATAAAAGTAATTTCTATCGAGAACAATGAAGCTAAAGAAATAATGACTCATTATAGTTACACTCCTAAATTTCGAAAAATGGAGGGCGACTATTTCTCTATCTTGCCAGAAAACCCAAATGGGTATATCTCTGTTACTGAATCGAATGACTTTATCTTTGCTTTATTTAGTGGAAGAAGTGAAAGAGAATATGGAGGCGGTCATTATTTTGGTAATACACTGCACGTTTTTGATTGGAACGGGAAAATAGTAAAAAAAATCACACTCGATAAAGACGCTTGGCAATTACACATGGACAGGAAATCGGAAAAATTATACACCATTCATTTCACAACCGACGAGCAACAGGATATGAAAGCGAGGTATTATGTTTATAATATAAAAATTCCTTAATTAACGTGAGGTAACGAGACACTAATCTATCAAATTTCAAAAGTTCAATACAAAAACGAGAAAATATTTATTTTAGATATGCTTGGAAATTGTATTTATATTTTTGACAATCTTGGGGAGCTTCAACAAAAGCTCAGCAAACAAGGAGCAGGACCGGGAGAATACATTCAGATCACAGATTTTTATATTGAAAATGAAAGCCTTTTTATTCTTGATTTTACACAACAAGCAATAATTGAATATGATAACCGATTTTGAGGGAGCATATATCGATTCTGAACCTATTAATATTTGTTTTTTATTGAGCCATCTTGGTTTATAAATAATGAGAATAAAATAAAAGGATCGGAATACAGTACCTTCATACAAAAATTAACAGAAGAAGACAATCCTGTTGGTATATTATTCTCTATCAATTAAAGGAGTGTATATAATTAATCCAAAAGAGGAGATCGCCCGGATTGTGACCGAGTGGCACCGTTTCAATCCACGGCAACATGGGTATTTCACCTATAATCCTTAGGCTGAAAGGAAATACAAGCTAAAATCTCTATGAAGAGATTGTTATTAATCAATTTATTTACTAATTTTAATTTTTCAAGTTATGAAGAAAAAGGTTTTATCGGGCGTGTTTGCCCTTGCAGTATTGGTAGCCACAGGCTACGGAGTGAACAAAAGTATGAAAAGTGACATCAGTCTTTCAGATCTGGCATTAGGTAATGTAGAAGCCTTAGCTACTGGTGAGAGCGGGGGCGGGTGCCGTTGGGCTACTCGGGAAACATGGCAAGGTTGGGAAGCCATTTGTATCTCGACAGGAGTTGGCTATGAGTGCTCATGCGGATCTACCAAACCTTATTATTAAATCTTTTAGAGGAGGGGATAAAACCCTCCTCTTAACCCAATAATTAATCTTACTATATAGACGGGATGATCATATTTATGTCTAATTTATGATTAAAAGCGAGTTACAAACATTAAAATATAACGATCGTATGAAAATGATAATTAATAATACTCTCTTCCCTATTTTTTTTCTTTTATCACCGATGGCATGTAACGGCACAAAGGAAGAAAAAGCAGTAAATATCCCTTCCGTCAACATGTATGATTTTGTCAGTACTAATTTTGAGATGTTGGTAGAGGACGTGTCTTGTATTGTATTAGAGGACTCTTCCGATGCGTTTTTGAATGACTGTTGGAAAATAATAAGATATAATAATTTATATTATCTATATTCCTTAAGTGATTTTTCTGTATGTATTTTTGACACGAAAGGAAATTTTGTTAAGCGTATAGATAGTAAGGGAAAAGGTGCTGTTGAAACTCCCTGTGATATATTTATAGAAGAGGATATTGATCAATTATGGATTATGGAAAGTCATAATTTTATTAATAAATATACATTGGGGGGAGAATTCATAAACCAAGAAAAGTTGCCTTTCCAGGCTGTGAAAATATCACGGATACATGACTATTTTTTATTTTATGACGGGGGTTTTAATAAAAACTCCCCTTACTATGTCAAAAGAACTTCTAAAGACTTAAAGCCTATGGGTAATTTTGTGGAAAAAATTGTTCAGAGTGATACTTCTATTCCTATGTCATTATTTACTAAAGATAAAAATACACAGACTATTTATACCAGTCTTCCTTACAATGACACAATCTATATCAGCAATAAAGATTTACCTTTCTTGCCATTTATGTGTTTAAATTTTAATGGAGATAGGCTTACATATAGCGATTTTCCTAAAAATGGGTTCAAAGACGAGGAAATGCATGAAATAATTACCAAAAAGAAGAAAATTTACAATATTAACAGCTTTCATTTTGTGAATGGATTGTTGTTTATGAAATTAGAAGGCAAAGATGCGTCATTGCGTGCGATAGATATTGCCTCAAAAACAGTATATAAATTTGACTCGTTCATAGATGATATATCTTTATTATCGCAAACACGCATACAAGGTAGCATAGACTCAAGCTTGCTGGTTAGTTTAACGGCGAAATCTTTTTTCGAAATCTATTCCAAGCATGATAACCAAACAAAATACAAAGAGATACAAAACCTACTAGATAATACACCTCAAGCAGAGGGACGGATTCTATTAGAAATAAAATTAAAAGATGGCTTATGAAAAGAACGTGCGGTTTATTTATATTATTACATTTTATTGTATTTTGGGCCATGCTTTCTTGCCAAAGAGAAAAGCATTCAACTGAGTATCTTATTCAAGATTTTGATTTAAAGGGTTCAATTGTGAAAAACATAGATGAACTGTTTGACAAACAGGCTAAATACACTATGTTAGAGACCACTATAGACGAGTCTCTTATTGGGAAAATAGACAAAATCATCAAGAGAGCAAACTCTTTTTTTATCCTTTCCGATGGAAAGCAGATTAATCAGTTTGATGAAAACGGAAAATTCATTACAGCACTCAAAAAACTGGGAAATGGACCTGGGGAATATACCATGATTACTGATTTTAACATTTGCATAAATGATGAAGATGAAATAGAAATATGGTTAAGTGATTTTCAAAAAATAAGGAAGTATCAATATATACATGGGTTCTGGAAGGAAACTTCAACAATTAACTATCCATACGTTATAAATAAATTTTATATAATTAACGAAAATAAAATCCTCCTGCTAACTGGCCAAAACAGTAAATGCTTGACAATATCGGACGGTAAAGGCAAAGAAATCACCTCTTTCCTAAAAAGTGAAATTCCTTTCATGGTTTTTAAGCCTGTGCAATTTATTAATTTTTCTACCGGGATTGTTTATCAAAAAGGAGTTTCCAATGATTGTGTCATTTTTGAAGATTCAAGTAATACTTTCAAAGAGAGTGAAATTGTTAAACAAGATGATTTCTTAACTTCTCGACAGCTAAAAGATCTATTCTTGAAATATGAATATGAATACCTTAGAGAATTATCAAGCCTCTCATATATCAGGACAATACGACAAACAAACGAACAGATTCTGCTTGAATCTTATATGGATAATAATAGACACGTATCAGTCTATACAAAAAATGCAGGTTGGAAGCATATCATTTATAACCCAAAGGATATAGATGCAAATAGTGAGTATTCATGCCTTTCAACGATTGGAGTTGGTGATGGACTTACTAGTTTTATAATGTTCAAGAACAGTGACAACTACAATGACAATCCCATTCTTGTTGAGTACTAAAGTGAAGGCTCCAGGAAATATTTGCTCAATGTAATTAACAGTTACTAAAAATAGTGTATTTAATATAGCAAGTTATGAAGAAAAAGGTTTTATCGGGACTGGTTATTCGGACAGTTGTACAACAACTCAATGTTAAATAGATGTACATTGAGATTTAATGAATTAAGAGTGTCTAAATAATTAGACACTCTTAAATTAGTTTATTATGAAAAAAAGGATAGCATATTATTTTCTTATAATCATCGCTTTTATATGTTGCGAAAAGAAGAAAGAGCAATATTTCAATAAAATTATTGTGGATTTTAACACTACACAAGAAATAGATGCTTCTTCTTTTATTGAGCATTTTAAGATTGTTAAACTTTCCACAAGTAACGAAACACTAATCTATCAAATTTCAAAAGTTCAATACAAAAACGAGAAAATATTTATTTTAGATATGCTTGGAAATTGTATTTATATTTTTGACAATCTTGGGGAGCTTCAACAAAAGCTCAGCAAACAAGGAGCAGGACCGGGAGAATACATTCAGATCACAGATTTTTATATTGAAAATGAAAGCCTTTTTATTCTTGATTTTACACAACAAGCAATAATTGAATATGATAAGGATTTTAACTTTGTAAATAAGATCAAACTAGAAAATTTCGGAAGTAGTTTTGTTCATCATAATAGTTATTACTGGATTTACAATGAACCGTCTGGAGAAGTTCCAGATTATCAATTTACGGCATTAAATATAAAAGGGGACAAAATAACAGATGTATTAACAAGAAATTCAGCAGATCATCAATTTAATTGGACAGGAGTCAATGTATTCTACATGAATGAAAAAGAAAAATATTTATCCCCCAGATATAATGATACAATATACCGTATTGTTGATAATAAAATACAACCTGAGTTTTTTGTTGATTTTAAAAGACGTAAATTCCCTGGCAAAGAAAATATAAATAACCATGATATAACAGAAACCAATTTCTATTACCTCATTAAGTATAACTTCTATATCTCAAATAAATACTTGATCTTCGATTATATCAAGGATATGAAAAGATATTATTGTATATATGACAGGGAGAACAATATAAATGTTTCTGGTACGGTAAATAATGACCTAATAAATAACTTTCGTTTTTTTCCTCGATGGGGTAACGATAATTATCTAATTGAAGAACTTACTCCCGATATATTAATTAATGACTTCTCTCGATCATCCCAATTCAAACACTATATAGATATCACTAAGGTAGATGATAACCCATTGATTATAATTTATAAATTAAAAGAAGAAAAATCATGAGTGAAAAAATGTTGGGCATTTTGTCCATGCACTTCACCCATTGCACGCGTGATTAGACGTTTAAAACTTTTTACTAATATTTTATCAATATGAAATTATACTTGTTGTTTTTATTTGTGTTGCTTTTAAGTTGCGGTTCAAATTCCAGTAAAGCTGGAATGATGAATAAAGAAGAAGCTAAAATTATTGATGGATTCACGTATGAAGCAGATGCTTTAGAAGACTCAGCACTCTTTAAGGAGTGTCACGTGATTCCATTGGAAACCAATAATGATTCCTTTATTCGAAAAATAAGCCGAATCTATAAAACAGGCGATGATATATTTATCTTAGATGCATCACTGAATAAGTTGGCTGTTTTTGACAACCATGGAAACTACCGGTATAAAATTGAGAGTATAGGAAACGGTCCACGGGAATATATATCGTTAATGGATTTCTGCCTCGATACAGAGAAAAAGGAAATCTTGCTGTTGTGCGACAGACCTTACAAAAGTGCCTCATTGCTTGATAAAGTAAAGGAAGATGATAATCCAATCTTATTGTTCTATCAATTTTAAAGATGGAAATCACGCGGCAAGATGATTTATAATGGGTAAGTGTTTTAAAAGTGATATTGCCTTTCTCTTTTTCACGGGAATAGTTTTCGTGACGTATCAATACGCGCAAAATCTATCTCCCGAGTTTTTACTGTTCTTTATTCAAATGGTGCTTCTATGGTTTGCTCTTAAAGTCATATACCGACTATTCCCTAGTTTTAAAACACTTGTCATGGTAGGATTGGTGTTATGGGGTGTAGTGGAAGCTGTCTGGGGATTGGGACAGCTGTACGGATATTTCCCGTTGAAGCACGCCCTGTTCAAAACTACCGGTTCATTCCTTAATCCGGGACCGTATGGAGGGTTTATTGCATTGGTACTCCCGTTAACCCTGTATTCTTGGTTAACATTTAAACTTAAGAGCAAATGGATTGGCTACCTATTTCTCTTCGCCGGTGTTCTATGCATGATGGTCTTACCCGCGACATTAAGCCGTACGGCATGGATCGCGGCAATAGCGGGATGTTTGGTTGTTCTGCTATCGGATAAGCGCATTATTGTAAAGTCTCGCCTTTTTTGGAGGCACCGTAAAAAAGAGTGTATCATTGGTGTATCTATTCTAAGCCTATTTCTGGCTATAGCAGTTTACGGCGTTTATTACCTGAAAAAAGATTCAGCGGATGGACGGCTGTTCATGTGGAAGGTCACCACATTCGCCATAAAGGAATCGCCAGTAAAAGGAACCGGGTTGGGTGGATTCCCCGCCGCGTACGCTAACGCTCAAATGAGCTACTTTGAAAATGGAAAAGCTTCCGAAACCGAGAAGCTGGTAGCAGGAAGTCCTGAATACGCGTTTAACGAGTACTTGCAGCTATTCTTGGAGCAGGGGCTCATAGGCATCGTCCTGTTTCTTTTTCTCTCATTCGTGATCATAAAGGAGGGTATTAAAAACAGGCAAGCGGGAGCAGCCGGTAGCTTCACTGCATTAGCCGTGTTCGCGCTCGCTTCCTATCCCTACCAGCTGTGGCAATTTCCAGTAGCGTGGGTTCTGCTGGGAACGGTTTGCACGGGCGTACCCGGTAAAGAAAACGCGGGAGCATATCGTCACGGATGGAAAAAGATTGTTGCCTATTCTTTATTGTTAGGCCTATTGTCTCTCTTTTCTATCGCGTGTGCTTCCAGGCAAAAAACATTTTATCGGGCAAGAAACGAGTGGAAGAAACTACAGCCTCTGTACAATATGAAGGCATACGAAAGCATGCTCGATGAATACACGGGACTTTACTCGATCCTAAATCATGACCCCAAGTTCGTGTTCGAGTACGGGATGATCTTGAACGCTACCGGACAGCGAGTAGAAGCCAATGAGGTATTCGCACGTGGTATTGAAAGAAGTTGCGACCCCATGTTTTATAACGTTAAAGGACGCAATTACCACGAGATGGGGGAATACGACAGGGCAGAAGAGTGCTATATGAAGTCTACGCGCTTGCTGCCCGAGCGTATCTATCCCTACTATTTGCTCACGAAGCTATACGCCGACTCGGCCAATTATCACCCAACAAAGATGCAAGATGCTGCCCTGGCCGTGCTGGAGAAGGAGCCTAAAGTTCACTCCATGGCCATCAACGAGATGCGTGATGAAGTAAGAAGCCTATTATCACAATGCCAGCCACGGGAATGAATAGCGTTAAAAAACATAAAACGATGAATGCAAAATGTATAATAGAAATCTCGAAGATAAAGAAACTTACCTACAGGGTAATTATCTTTTTTACAGTATTGCTAGTCTCGTGCATTAATAAACCCATTCCAGCGGATATCAGTAAAATCATGAATCAATACGCTGAAAATAAAGATGAAATAGAAAAGTTAATCAATTACTACAACGTGAACGAGAGCGATAGTTTAAAATTGAAAGCGGCTTATTTTTTAATAAGGAATATGCACGGGTTATACTCCCTTGATAGCACATCGGTAGCACAAAACTCGGTGTATTTTGACGCGATTGAATACGAGACTAACAAAAAAGGGAGTAAATTATCCAACGATAGCATTTACTATATTATAGATAGCATCAATTCTAAATTGAATATAAAGCCTCACTACAATTTCCCCAAGTATCATCCTGATTTAAAAATTTTATCCTCTTCGTTTTTAATTGAAAACATAGAACTGGCCTTCCATGCCTGGGAAAAATTCCCCTGGAGCCAAAACACTTCGTTCGAGGATTTTTGTGAATACATTTTACCCTATAGATGCAGCGATTCATATAGTCTGAACGCGAGAAAGTTTTTTCTTACAAAATATAACTGGATCGCGGACTCTTTAAAAGAGTGTTTAAACCCGTTCGAGATAGCACGGGTAATTATAGATGATATTAACTCGTGGTATACTGAAGATCCTACACTCTTGGCTACATTCCCATATTTGAATAATTCTACTTTCTCGGATTTCCTCAAAGGTAAGGTTGGATCTTGTAAACACACTACCGAAATTACAATAACCGCGTTGAGAGCCATGGGGATACCCACGGCTTATGACTGCTTACTGAACTGGGCAAATTCAAATTCATCGCACTTCTGGTACAAGATCGTGGATGATAAAAACGATACTATTAACTACAAGTTAACTAATCTCCATAAACCCATGGATACACAAAATATTATCACGGGCTCCTCTTACGCTATATATCCACGATTAAACGGTGTCCCGGGTAACGTGAACCTTTATTTCAATAGAACCGTATCAAAGGTGTACAGGAAATCATTTAAAAAAAACAAATTAGATTTCGGGAGAAAAGAAATAGAAAATATTCCGCCCGTATTAAGAGATAACAGAATAACAGATGTAACATCCAGATACGTGGAATGTGTTGATTTAAATTACAAGCTGCATGAGAAGCACGCTTCCAGAATAATCGCCTTATTGTGTTTTGATAATACCAAATGGACCGTGCAGTGTATAGGGGAAATTTGTCCAAAAAACAACAATGTAGTATTTAAAAATATTGGGAAAAACATCGTGTACATGCCTGCAATATA
>CAYFUQ010000076.1:0-9736 GCA_964346415.1 uncultured Proteiniphilum sp. | reverse complement strand
TTCAAAAACTTGCAAAATATTATAATGAAATACGGACTTCACCGAATGCTTATTATTAAAGTGTATTGACTTTTAATAAGATGTAGCTTTAGATGTCATTTGTGTAATTGATTAAGTTTTTTTATTGCATAAAAAAAGCGGTCACTCAATAAGAGCAACCGCTAAAATTGTATGTACAGTCGTAATGATTAGCGTACTAAATCTGAGTCATAAACTGAGCTTTCAGCTTTAAGTTTGTCAAATTCTGATTTAGAACCAACTACGATTTTATCATATTCACGCAAGCCTGTTCCGGCAGGTATCAAATGACCACAGATGACATTCTCTTTCAAACCGTCAAGGTTGTCAACTTTACCATGAATTGCGGCATCGTTGAGTACTTTTGTTGTTTCCTGGAATGAAGCTGCTGACATGAAACTGGTGGTTTGTAGTGCTGCGCGAGTAATACCTTGCAAAATTTGATTTGCTGTTGCGGGCACTGCATCTCTAGACTCAATGAGTTTTAAGTCTCTGCGTTTCAGTGCACTATTCTCATCACGTAACTTACGGGATGTTACTATTTGTCCAGGTTCAAATATTTGAGAGTCTCCGGCATCAACAATAACTTTCTTACCCCATATTCTGTCGTTCTCCTCCATAATCTCATGTTTGTCAATAAGCTGTTGTTCCAGGAATTTAGTGTCTCCCGGTTCTACAACCTGCACTTTACGCATCATCTGGCGAACTATTACTTCGAAATGCTTATCGTTAATCTTAACACCTTGTAGTCGATACACGTCCTGAACCTCATTAACAATGTACTCCTGTACTGCCGTTGGTCCCATAATTGCAAGGATACTTGCAGGTGTTATAGCTCCATCGGACAATGGCATTCCTGCGCGAACATAGTCATTTTCTTGAACGAGGATTTGTTTGGATAGAGGAACCAGATATTTTTTAACTTCTCCTATCTTGGAAGTTACTGCAATCTCCTGATTACCTCGTTTGATTTTACCGAAAGATACCTCACCATCTATTTCAGACACAACTGCCGGATTTGATGGGTTACGAGCTTCAAATAACTCAGTAACTCTTGGAAGACCTCCTGTAATGTCACCGGACTTACCTACCGCACGTGGTATTTTCACTAATACGTCACCAACATTGATTTTGTCATCTTCATTTCTGGCGATGTGTGAGCCTAAGGGTAATGAATAGGTACGTAAGATATCTCCATCATCATTCACAATGTGAGCTGATGGAGCTTTTCGTTTGTCTCGCGATTCAACAATCACTTTCTCTTTCAAACCTGTTTGTTCGTCAGATTCAACTTTATAGTTTATACCTTCTATAAAGTTTTCAAACTTAATACTACCACTTGCTTCTGAGATAATAACGGCATTGAATGGGTCCCATTCACATATTAAATCACCTTTTTTGACTTTGCTTTTGTCGTCAAAATAAAGTTTAGATCCGTATGGTACATTATGTGACGCCAATACAATTTTTGTATTTGGGTCTATAATTCTCATCTCAACCAGTCGGCTTACTACAACTTTATAAGTTTCGCCTTCAGCATTCTTGGTTTCAACAAAACGTAACTCGTCGAATTCTGCAATTCCGTCATATTTTGCAATGACGCTGCTTTCGCTTGCAATGTTTGAAGCGATACCTCCTACGTGGAATGTACGTAGCGTTAACTGTGTACCCGGCTCTCCAATAGATTGGGCAGCGATTACTCCAACTGCTTCACCCTTTTGAACCATTGATCCGGTAGCAAGGTTTCTTCCATAACATTTAGCGCAAACTCCTATGCGAGATTCACAAGTCAACACCGAACGAATTTCCACACGTTCAATTGGAGAGTTTTCAATTTTTTCAGCAACCTCTTCGGTTATTTCCTCACCCGAATTGATTATTATTTCTCCTGTTGTAGGATGTTGAACATCGTGTACAGAAACTCTACCCAAAATTCTTTCGCTTAGTGAAGCTATTTCCTCTTCGTTGCTCTTAATAGCTGTAGCAGTTAGGCCTCTAAGAGTTCCACAGTCGTGCTCTGTGATTATTACGTCTTGAGAAACGTCAACCAAGCGTCGTGTGAGATATCCGGCATCGGCAGTTTTAAGAGCCGTGTCAGCAAGTCCCTTACGAGCACCGTGCGTCGATATAAAGTATTCCAAAACTGACAAACCTTCTTTAAAGTTTGAAAGAATTGGGTTTTCAATAATCTGAGCACCTTCAGCTCCACTCTTTTGTGGCTTCGCCATCAACCCTCTCATGCCCGACAGCTGACGAATCTGCTCTCTCGAACCACGAGCACCGGAATCCAACATCATATATACTGAGTTGAATCCTTTATCGTCCTCAGAGAGCTGTTTCATCAGAATGTTCGACAGCTTTGAGTTAATATGTGTCCAAGTGTCGATAATTTGATTGTATCGCTCGTTGTAGGTAATGAATCCCATATTGTAGTTCTCTACAATTTGTTCTACTTCATCATATCCTTCCTGAATCAGTATATCTTTCTCTTTTGGAATAATTACGTCTTCAAGGTTAAATGATAAACCTCCTTTGAACGCCATCTTATATCCTAGCGCTTTAATATCGTCAAGATATTTAGCAGTTGCTGATATACCGCATATTTTCGTAACTTTACCAATAATATCACGTAGTGATTTTTTAGAAAGTAGCTCATTGACAAATCCAACCTCTTTAGGAATGTATTCGTTAGCGATTACACGTCCTACAGTTGTCTCATGCATCTTTCTTATTGGGTCTCCGTTTTCATCAATATCATCTACTACTACTTTTACTAACGCGTGAGCATCAACCTGTCCTTCATTATACGCTATTATAGCTTCTTCTTCTCCATAAAATGTCATACCTTCACCTTTTGCTTCAGGTCTGATTTTGGTAATATAGTACAAACCAAGCACCATGTCCTGTGATGGCACAGTAATAGGAGCACCATTTGCCGGGTTAAGAATATTATGTGAAGCAAGCATCAATATTTGAGCTTCTAAAATAGCTTCATTTCCTAATGGCAGGTGTACTGCCATTTGGTCACCGTCAAAGTCAGCGTTAAAGGCCGTACATGCAAGTGGGTGAAGCTGAATTGCCTTACCTTCAATTAGCTTCGGTTGAAATGCTTGAATACCTAATCGGTGAAGGGTAGGAGCGCGGTTAAGAAGGACCGGATGGCCTTTCATAACAAACTCCAATATATCGTAAACGACAGGTTCTTTTCTGTCAACTATTTTTTTGGCAGATTTTACTGTTTTTACAATTCCTCTCTCAATTAGTTTCCTAATGATAAAAGGCTTATACAGCTCTGCTGCCATGTCTTTAGGCAGACCACACTCATTCATTTTAAGTTCTGGTCCCACAACGATAACTGAGCGAGCAGAGTAGTCAACACGCTTACCAAGTAGGTTTTGACGAAAACGTCCCTGTTTACCTTTCAAGCTGTCAGAAAGTGATTTTAGCGGACGGTTAGAGTCAGTTTTTATAGCGCTTGACTTACGAGAGTTGTCGAATAATGAGTCAACTGCCTCTTGAAGCATACGTTTCTCGTTCCTTAGAATTACGTCAGGCGCTTTTATATCTATTAATCGTTTCAGACGATTATTTCTTATAATAACCCTTCTGTAAAGGTCGTTGAGATCAGATGTTGCGAATCTTCCTCCATCTAACGGTACAAGTGGGCGCAAATCAGGTGGAATGACAGGTATAACCTTCATAATCATCCACTCTGGTTTGTTTATCTTTTTTGAACCCCTAAATGCTTCTACAACCTGAAGTTGTTTCAAGGCTTCATTCTTTCTCTGTTGCGATGTCTCTGTATTTGCTTTGTGGCGCAGGTTGTTTGCTAGCTTATCAACGTTAATACGTTCAAGCATTGCCAATATACCTTCAGCTCCCATTTTAGCTATAAACTTATTGGGATCTGAGTCATCAAGGAGATGGTTATCTTTAGGTAAAGTCTCTAGCAATTCAAGATATTCATCTTCAGAAAGTAAATCTTTCTCTTCAACTTTATCTTGTAAAACACCTGGTTGTATTACTAAGTATCTTTCATAATAAATGATTGAATCTAGTTTTTTTGTTGGAATTCCCAACAAATAACCAATCTTATTAGGGAGAGATCTGAAATACCATATATGTGCAACAGGCACAACCAAATGAATGTGTCCAGTTCTTTCACGTCTAACTTTTTTCTCTGTTACTTCAACCCCGCAACGATCACATACTATCCCCCTATATCGAATTCTTTTGTATTTGCCACAATGACATTCGTAATCCTTAACAGGACCGAAAATTCTTTCACAAAACAATCCGTCTCTCTCGGGTTTGTAAGTTCTGTAATTAATTGTCTCAGGCTTTAATACTTCACCTGTAGAACTTTCTAAAATTTCTTCGGGTGAAGATAAGCTGATAGTAATTTTTGAAAAGTTACTCTTTATTTTCTTTTCTTTTCTATATGCCATATTTATTTTGTATAAAGAGTTTATTTATTTTGAATCTTAAAAGCCTCAGCGATTAGCAGCAGAGTAGAAACGCTCTGCTGACTATTGAGATGTTTATTGTTTAATCGAGACTGATACTCAATCCCAATCCCTTCAGTTCATGCAGTAATACATTCAAAGACTCAGGTATCCCTGGCTGAGGCATTGACTCTCCTTTGACTATTGCTTCATAGGTTTTGGATCTTCCTACAACATCATCTGATTTTACTGTAAGAATCTCTTGCAATATGTTCGCAGCACCAAATGCTTCCAGAGCCCATACCTCCATCTCTCCAAAACGCTGTCCTCCAAATTGTGCTTTACCACCTAATGGCTGTTGAGTTATCAACGAGTATGGTCCAATTGAACGAGCATGCATTTTGTCTTCGACCATATGTCCAAGTTTTAGCATGTAGATAATACCAACTGTAGCAGGCTGATCGAATCGCTCTCCAGTTTCACCATCATACAGATAAGTTTTACCGTATCGTGGTACACCTGCTTTGTCAGTCCATTCATTTAAATCATCCAGTGAAGCTCCGTCGAAAATTGGAGTTGCAAATCGAGTATCAAGACTTGCTCCGGCCCATCCAAGAACCGTTTCAAGAATTTGACCAAGGTTCATACGTGAAGGTACTCCTAGAGGATTCAGTACAATGTCAACGGTTGAACCGTCTGCAAGGAAAGGCATGTCTTCTTGACGAACAATTCTTGATACAATACCCTTGTTACCATGTCGTCCTGCCATCTTGTCTCCCACCTGAATCTTACGTTTCTTAGCAACATAAACTTTTGCTATTTGCATAATTCCAGATGGTAGTTCGTCTCCTATGGTTAAATCGAAACGCTTTCTCTTAAGTTCAGCATCAAGCTCTTTATGTTTGCGAAGGTAATTAATTACAGTTGTCCTAATTAATTGATTTTGATGTGCATCATTTGTCCATTTGCTTAACTGTACCGACTGATAATCTATGTCCGACAGATATTTAAGCGTAAATTTTGAACCTTTTGGTACAATATCAATATTAGTGTAATCCTTAACGCCGGCAGAACTCTTGCCCTCTGTTAGTTTCTGAAGCTTTTCTATCAGAACTTTTCGCAGTTCATCCATTTTAGCTTCATATTCTTCATCCAGCTTTGGTAATAATGCCTTGTTGGAAAGTTTACTTTTGCCTTTTTTAGCTGCTTTTGCAAACAAGCTAGTATTTATTACTACACCATTAAGTGATGGTGGCGCCTTTAGAGATGCATCTTTAACATCTCCTGCTTTATCTCCAAATATTGCACGTAGCAGCTTCTCTTCGGGTGATGGATCTGATTCTCCTTTTGGAGTAATCTTTCCAATCATTATATCTCCCGGTTTAACTCTGGCACCAATTCGTATAATGCCGTTTTCATCTAAATCCTTAGTGGCCTCCTCACTTACGTTGGGAATATCTGACGTAAGTTCTTCCACACCTCGTTTGGTTTCTCTAACCTCAAGAGAAAACTCTTCTACGTGCACTGATGTAAATACATCGTCACTTACCAATCTTTCGCTTAAAACTATTGCATCCTCAAAATTATAACCTTTCCAGGGCATAAATGCAACCTTCAAGTTTTTTCCAATTGCAAGTTCTCCTTTTTCAGTAGAGAATCCTTCTGTAAGAATATCCCCTTTATTAACCTTTTGGCCCAGTTTGCAAATTGGTTTTAGGTCGATTACGGTATTTTGATTCGTTTTTCTATACTTTGGAATGTTGTAAATCTTTACATCATCTTCAAAGCTTGTAAACTTTTCTTCCTCCGTTCTGTTGTATTTTATATGAATAGTACTGGAGTCAACGTATATTACCTTGCCTTCACCTTCAGCTATAAGTTGTGTCCTGGAGTCAATAACTACTTGTCCTTCAATTCCTGTTGCTACAATCGGTGCTTCACACTCAATTAGTGGTACAGCCTGACGCATCATGTTTGATCCCATAAGTGCACGGTTAGCATCATCATGTTCAAGGAATGGAATTAAGGATGCTGCAATAGATGCAATCTGCATCGGTGAAACATCCATTAAATTTACCTCTTCCGGAGCTACAACAGGGTAGTCTGCTTCAAGTCGTGACTTTACACGTGGTAAAATAAAGTTGCCCTTTTTATCAAGTGGTGCATTTCCCTGTGCAACAATTTTCTCCTCTTCTTCTTCAGCTGATAGGTATATTACCTCATCATTCTTTGTATTAACGACTCCGTTTTCTACTTTTCTGTAAGGAGTTTCAATAAATCCTAAATCGTTAATCTTGGCGTACACACATAATGAAGAGATAAGTCCAATGTTAGGACCTTCAGGAGTTTCAATAGGACATAGTCTGCCATAATGTGTATAATGGACGTCACGAACTTCAAATCCGGCACGTTCCCTTGATAATCCTCCAGGCCCAAGAGCTGATAGCCTTCTCTTATGAGTTACTTCTGCCAGTGGATTAGTCTGGTCCATAAACTGAGACAATGCATTGGTTCCGAAGAACGTGTTTATCACCGATGATATAGTCTTTGCATTAATAAGATCAATTGGAGTAAAGACTTCGTTGTCCCTAACGTTCATACGTTCTCGTATGATTCGCGCCATTCTATTTAATCCTATGCCAAACTGCGTGTATAGTTGTTCACCAACTGTTCTTACACGTCTATTACTTAAGTGGTCAATGTCGTCAACTACTGTTTTTGAGTTAAGTAGCTCAATTAAATATTTTATAATCTCAATAATGTCTTCTTTTGTAAGAACTCTAATATCCTCATCAATGTTGAGATTTAATTTTTTGTTCATCCTGTATCGACCTACGTCTCCGAGGTCGTATCTCTTGTCAGAGAAGAACAAATTGTTGATAACTTCGCGAGCACTTGCATCGTCAGCAGGTTCTGAACTGCGAAGTTGTCTATATATATGTCTTATTGCATCAATTTCCGAATTGCTCGGGTCTTTCTGCAATGTATTGTAAATAATAGAGTAGTCGGATGAATGTGTACTTTCTTTATGAATAAGAATAGATTGAACTTTTGATTCAAGAATCTCATCAATATGTTCTTCTTCCAGAATAGTTTCACGTTCTATGATAACTTCATTTCGCTCTATTGATGTAACCTCTCCAGTGTCTTCATCAACGAAATCTTCCATCCATGATTTAAGAACACGAGCAGCAAGTTTACGGCCAACAACCTTTTTTAAATTAGTTTTATTAACCTTAACTTCCTCAGCAAGATCAAATATTTCGAGAATATCTTTGTCACTTTCAAACCCTATAGATCTGAGAAGTGTAGTTACAGGCAATTTCTTTTTCCGATCAATATATGCATACATCACACTATTAATGTCTGTAGCAAACTCAATCCATGATCCTTTAAACGGAATAACCCTCGCGGAATAGAGTAATGTGCCATTGGCATGAACACTCTGACCGAAAAACACACCCGGCGATCTATGGAGTTGAGAAACTATAACGCGCTCTGCACCATTAATCACGAATGTTCCCTTTTCTGTCATGTAAGGGATTGTGCCTAAATATACGTCTTGTATAACCGGAGCGAAATCTTCGTGTTCCGGATCTGTACAATATAAGTAAAGTTTTGCTTTTAGCGGTACGCTATATGTTAGACCTCTGTCGATGCACTCTTCGATCGAATAACGTGGCGGATCGACATAGTAATCTAAAAACTCAAGGACAAAATTATTACGTGTATCCGTAATTGGAAAGTTTTCTGTAAAAACTTTATACAGTCCTTCATTTTTTCTGTTTTCGGGGGGAGCATCTATCTGTAAAAAGTCGTAGAACGACTTTAGTTGAATTTCTAAAAAATCCGGGAAATCCATCGGATTTTGAATAGATGCAAAGTTTATTCTTTTGTTAGTGTTATTTGAAGCCATGAGTGAGAGTTTTTTGAACTAAATATATAATGACACAAAAGGTTAAGAATCTTCTAAAGGAAGATTCCTAACCAAATTAACCTTTGATAAGGTTGCTATTATTTAAGTTCAACTTCTGCTCCTGCTTCTTCAAGTTCTTTTTTCAATGCTTCTGCTTCATCTTTTGGTACACCTGTTTTAAGTTCACTAGGAGCACCGTCTACTAACTCTTTAGATTCTTTCAAGCCTAGGCCAGTAAGTTGTCTAACTGCTTTAACTACTGCTAATTTAGCTGAGCCTGCACTCTTTAGAACAACATCAAATGAGGTCTTCTCTTCAACAGCTTCTGCTTCAGCAGCAGGTCCTGCGGCAACAGCAACAGCTGCAGCAGCTGGCTCAATGCCATATTCAGTTTTTAAAATTTCAGCAAGTTCGTTAACCTCTTTTACGGTCAAGTTAACTAATTGTTCAGCAAATGCTTTTAAGTCTGCCATTTTTTGTATTTATTAAGTTGGTTTCTAATTCTAATTTGTTTTTGAAAATCAATTTTCTTTTTCCGATAAGGTTTGTAATACTCCATGTAGAGTTGAACCACCGGACTGGAGAGCTGAAATAACGTTCTTCGCTGGTGATTGAAGAAGTGTAATAACATCTCCGATAAGTTCCGCTTTGCTCTTGATGTTAACAAGCTCTTTAAGAGTCTCTTCACCTACAAAAAAGCTTTCCTGAACGTATGCAGCTTTTAGAGCAGGCACAGCAGATTTTGCTTTTTTATATTTTTCAATTAGCTTAGCAGGAGCATTGGCGTTGTTAGAGAACATGATAGCTGTATTCCCTTTTAACACTGGGAATAACTCATCATAACCACCTTCCAACTTCTCTAATGCTTTACGTAGCAAAGTATTCTTTACCATCATCAACTTAATTTCCTGCTTCGAGCACTCTCTTCTTAGTTCACTGGTCTTCTCCGCATTGAGTGTCGCAATGTCCGTGAGGTAAAAGTGTTCAAACTCTTGAAGGTAAGTTGAGATATTCTCTATAATTATGTTTTTATCTTCCTTTTTCATAAATCTTTTTCTTTAAACTTTAGATTTCTTCTACCGATTTGGTGTCCACCTGAATTCCAGGGCTCATCGTGCTAGAAAGATAAATACTTTTAATATAAGTACCTTTAGCTGCTGTCGGTTTCAATTTTATCAACGTTTGAATAAATTCCTTTGCGTTTTCTAAAATCTGATTAGACTCGAAAGATACTTTACCTATAGAGGTGTGAATAATACCTGTTTTATCTACTTTAAAGTCGATTTTTCCTTGTTTTACTTCCTTCACAGCTTTAGCTACATCGGGAGTAACAGTACCACTTTTTGGGTTTGGCATT
>CAYFUQ010000075.1:0-9906 GCA_964346415.1 uncultured Proteiniphilum sp. | reverse complement strand
TAGCTTAAATGTCATTAGAATAAATAAGTTTTACCCAATAAATGCTATCTTTGCATTTATTGGGTATATTATTAAAACCAAATATTATGAGAACAAGAATTATCACCCTTTTAATAGCTATTCAAACACTATTTGCATGGCATTTAAACGCACAACAAATTATGGACATCGACCTATGGACCGACGGACTGCCCAACACCAACGGCATCGACCATCTCCCATTCGATGACGAAACACGAAACTTCAACCCATCCTTCAAGCTATTCCTGCCCGACGCCTCCAAAGCCACAGGCAGAATAGTACTTGCCCTGCCGGGCGGAGGATATGGCGCACTAGCCACCGACCACGAAGGATACCAATGGGCACCATTCTTCAACGAACAAGGCATCGCACTGGCGGTACTCAAATACCGAATGCCGCACGGCAACCGCGAAGTACCCTTCAGCGACGCAGAAGAAGCACTGCGAACCATCAAAGCCAACGCCGCACAATGGAACATCAACCCCGACGACGTAGGTATTATGGGATCATCAGCAGGCGGACACCTCGCATCAACCGTAGCCACCAAGCTGCGCAACGAAAACCGACCCGCATTCCAGATACTCTTCTACCCCGTTATCACAATGGACACCACCTTCACACATATGGGCTCGCGCAACAATCTTCTGGGCAAAGATGTAACCCCCGAAATTGAAGTACTATATTCAAACGAAAAACAGATAACACCCGACACACCGCGCGCAATCATCCTCTTCTCAGACGATGACGGAGCTGTGCCACCTGCCAACGGGGCACGATATTACCTCGGGTTAAAAGAACACAATATCCCCGCCTCACTATATATCTATCCATCAGGAGGCCACGGCTGGGGCATCAGAGAAGATTTCAAATATCACGAAGAGATGATGACAAACTTATCATCATGGCTCTCATCATTCTAAAAACATATCAACATAATTGTGAAACACTTTTTCTCATTATTAATCGCAACAATAGCTGCAATTGCATCAATCCCGATTGTTGCACAAACAGCAAACATCTGCACACCCGCAGCGCTCAAAACCGACCATCTGGACGCACCAATCGGAATAGACAATCCACACCCGCGCCTGAGCTGGAAGATGGAAGACAACAGACCCGGGGCAAAGCAAAGCGCATACCGGATAATAGTAGGCACAGACGCACAACAAGTAGCGGCAGGCCACGGCAACATGTGGGACACAGGGATAGTCAAATCAGACAACATACTTGTGACCTACGACGGCACATCCCTCACCCCGTTCACCCAATACTACTGGAAAGTGGTGCTTCACGACAAAGACAACACCCCATGCCCATCACCCGTTGCTCAATTTGAAACAGGTATGATGACTATAGCCAACTGGCAGGGAGCATGGCTAGGTGACGGACACGACATCAACCACGAAGCAGCTCCTTACTATCGCAAAGCATTCAGTGCAAACAAGACAATCAAATCAGCACGAGCATACATAGCTGCAGCCGGACTATTTGAACTATACATCAACGGTGAGAAAATAGGCGACCACCGTCTCGACCCAATGTACACACGATTCGACAGACGAAATCTATATCTCACACACGACGTAACCAAACAACTCCAACAAGGCAAAAACGCTATAGGCGTAATACTGGGCAACGGATGGTACAACCATCAATCGCTGGGTGTGTGGGACTTCCACAACGCACCATGGCGCAACAGGCCCACATTTTGTCTCGATCTGAAAATCACCTACACAGACGGCACACAAGAAACCATCCCCACCGACCTAAGCTGGAAAACATCATCAGGCGGAGTAACATTCAACAGTATCTACACAGCCGAACACTACGATGCACGACTCGAGCAAAAAGGATGGAACACACCCGAATTTGACGACTCACAATGGCGTGGAGTACACTACCGTTCAGTACCCTCACACAATGTGACAGCACAACAGATGTCACCCGTTCGCAACGTAAAAGAATTAAAACCAATCAAAGTCAATAAAATTGACGATAAGACCTACCTCTTTGATTTCGGTCAAAACATGGCAGGAGTTACAAAAGTGACAGTGGCAGGCAGCGAAGGCACCGAGCTACGCATCAAACACGGAGAACGACTATACGACAACGGTCGTCTTGACATGTCAAATATCGACGTATACTATCGTGGCGACCGCGACAAAGATCCTTTCCAAACAGACATACTAACCCTCAGCGGAGAAGGAGAAGATGAGTTCATGGCACGATTCAATTACAAAGGCTTCAGATATGCAGAAATTGAATCAAGCGAACCAATCGAACTTACTGCCGACAATATTACCGCATACTTTATGCACAGCGACGTGCCACCAGCAGGCAAAATAGAAACATCATCAGAGCTGATCAACAAACTTTGGCAGGCAACCAACAATGCCTATCTCTCCAACCTGATGGGCTATCCCACCGACTGCCCTCAAAGAGAAAAGAACGGCTGGACAGGCGACGGGCATTTCGCTATCGAAACAGCACTTTACAACTTCGACGGAATCACAGTATATGAGAAATGGCTTCAGGACCATCGCGACGAACAACAACCCAACGGAGTGCTGCCCGACATCATTCCCACAGGCGGATGGGGCTACGGCACACACAACGGGCTCGACTGGACAAGCACCATTGCCATAATTCCATGGGAAATATACATGTTCTACGGTGACACCAAACTGCTTGCCGACAGCTACGAAAGCATCAAAAAGTATGTAGACTACGTAGACCGAACAAGCAACGAAGGACTCACCACATGGGGACGCGGCGATTGGGTACCCGTAAAGTCACACTCTAATGTTGAGCTTACATCATCAGTATATTTTTATGTGGATGCACAAATACTTGCAAAGGCTGCAAAACTGTTTGGCAAAGAAGATGACCACTCACACTACACCGCCCTGTCGCAAAAGATAAAACAATCAATCAACAGCAAATATCTCGACCGTGAAAAAGGAATATACGCAAGTGGCACACAAACCGAACTTAGCGTACCACTGCATTGGGGAGTAGTGCCAGACGACATGATTGCAAAAGTAGCAGCCAACCTGGTAAAGAAAGTAGAAGAAACCGACTATCACCTCGACGTGGGAGTACTAGGTGCCAAAGCACTGCTCAACGCACTAAGTCAAAACGGATACTTCGAGGCAGCATACAAAGTGGCAGTACAAGACACCTACCCCTCATGGGGCTGGTGGATAGTGAACGGCGCAACTACATTGCTCGAAAACTGGGATCTGGATGCAGAACGCGATATTTCGGACAACCATATGATGTTTGGTGAAATAGGAGCATGGTTTTTCAAAGGCCTCGGCGGGATATTCCCCGACCCGCAAAGCCCGGGTTTCAAACACATACTTCTGCAACCCAACTTTGCAACCGACCTCAAACAATTTAAAGCAACACACATGTCGCCTTACGGCGAAATAATATCCGAATGGGAAGTGAAAGGCAAGAAGGTAACATACAATGTAACCATACCTGCCAACAGCACTGCCACACTCACCCTGCCCTCATACATAAAGGTAGACAAGCGAACAGTAAAACTGGAATCCGGAAAACATAGCTTCACATACCGACTCTAAAACAAATCAGACATCTGCGATCTGAGATTATTCATCGCACAATAGTCACGAATGGCAAGGAGAAAGTGCGCACCGTATTTTGCAAAGCGCACCTTCCCCATGCCGTTTATCTTCATCATCTCCTTCTCATCAAGCGGCAGATAGTGAGCCATCTCCCTGATGGTCTTTAGCGGAGCTATAATATACACAGGCACCGAACCCTCGTCCGCCAACCTATTGCGCACATTAATCAGCTCAGTCAGCAAATCACCGTGCTCCACATCCAGCACCTTGTCCGCAACCTTCGTGCGACTATATGACGTAAACTTAAACGCCGGCAACTCAAACTTCTTGCGCAACTCAAAGAAGTGCTCAATAGAAAAATCCTCAACCACCCCCTGCATCATATAACCCTTTTGCGAAAGCACACTGAACAAGTCAGTCACAAAACCGTCAAACTCCGTAGCCACAGCCCTGTTGTCAGTGCTCGCATCACACTTCTTCAGCAACTTCACCACCTCCTCCATCAGCGGAGAGAAATAAGCAACAGCCGCCTGCAGCCGCTCCGACACATGACCCTCATTCACCTCGCCGCCCAACATCAAACGCCTCAGCTGACCGATAAACTTGCGCCCCACCGCCTCCATCTCCACAAAGCGATCAATAATATCACTGATAAACGAAAACGGCACATCCACAAACGACGACTCATTCTCCTGAGTCGATTTGTACCAAATCTTAGAGGAAACAGTCAGCGGCGCAAAGTCAAACAACCCCTGCAGCAACTCCAGCTGAAACATAACCCTCGAACTGTCAAGCTCCGCAGGCAACATACCCACATCAGCCTGCCCCTCCGAATAGCGAACAACCTTCTCATCATTCCTGATTGTGAAACTATTTATGGGACTCAACAAAGTAATTCCCTCAAGCGAACGGCAACGGCTCAGCGCCACATACACCTGTCCCGGCGCAAACGAATCGCCCGCATCTATCACCGCCTTGTCAAAAGTCAGTCCCTGACTTTTATGAATGGTCACTGCCCATGCCAGCCGCAGCGGAAACTGCCTGAACGAACCCACCACCTCCTCCTTAATCAGCAGCGAATCCTTCTCCGTAGAATAGCGAATATTCTCCCACTCCGCCACCTCCACAGCTATCGGCTCATCATCACCACCCGACGGCAACACATACACCACATTCTTCTTCTCATCATAAAGCGACACCGTGCCCAGTAACCCGTTGTAAAACCGCCTCGGCGACTCAGTATCATTCTTCACAAACATCACCCTCGCACCCACCTTCAGCTCCAGCACCTTCTCCGTGGGGAAAGCCCCCTCACTAAACTCACCCTTCACCACCGCCTCCAGCTCAAAGCTCTCAGCCTCAATCCTCTCAAGCTCCTCCCTGTTGATGGCATCCGCCTTATAATTGTGAGTCGTCAGCACAATACCGTCATCATCACCGCCCGACCGGTAGTTGGGGTCGTAGCGCGACTGCAACAACTCATACCCTTCGGTGGTCAGCCTGTCGTTTCTCACCTGATTCAGCAACTCTATAAACCGGCTGTCGCTCTGCCTGAATATCGTATCAAACTCAATATACACAGGCGGCCTCTCCCTCAACACATGACTATAGAAAAAGTATATCCCCTCATAATATCTGCTCAGCAAACTCCACTCCTCATCGCGCGCCACAGGCGACAACTGATACATATCACCAATAAACACCACCTGCACCCCGCCAAAAGGCTCGTTATGTCTGCGCCTCACACTTCGCAACACCGTATCCATCGCATCCAGCAAATCGGCACGCACCATACTAATCTCATCAATCACCAGCAACTCCAGCTCACGCAACACATTGCGCCGCTGCCTGCTGATACGCTGCTTCGACAAGAAATCACGCCTCCCCTCCTCCGTTGGCACAAAAGGCCCAAAAGGCAACTGAAAGAAAGAGTGCATCGTCACCCCTCCCGCATTAATGGCAGCCACACCCGTAGGCGCCACCACCGCCATCTGCTTGTAAGCCCCCTCCCGCAACCTATGCAAAAAGGTAGTCTTACCCGTTCCCGCTTTTCCCGTAATAAATATCGACCGGTTGGTCTGCATCACAAAATCGAATGCAAGGTTATAAACTGACATACACCAAAAAAATGTTTAACCACAAAGTTACACTATATATTACACACAACACAACCCAACCCCCACAAAAGGAAAAACGGCCCTGCGTGTTATATTCCGTAGAAGCCGTTTTTATATGATAACCAAAACAAGACTACTTCAGTCTCTCATCTAAATTACGCTTTAGAGCCGCAAGAAAATCCTGCGTGTTGAGATACTTACCGTCAATATCATCGCCATACACCAGTCGTGCCAGGTCCTTAGTCATTTCACCATTCTCCACCGTATCCACACACACCGCCTCCAGCGTAGTGCAGAAATCAATCAGCGGCTGATTGTTGTCAAGCTTCCCGCGATGCATCAGCCCCTGCGTCCACGCAAAAATCGAAGCAATAGGATTGGTACTCGTCTCCCTGCCCTGCTGATGATTGCGATAGTGACGAGTCACAGTGCCGTGAGCCGCCTCCGACTCCACCGTCTTACCGTCGGGCGTAACCAACACCGACGACATCATCCCCAGCGACCCAAAACCCTGAGCCACCGTGTCCGACTGCACATCACCATCATAATTCTTACAAGCCCACACAAAACCACCGTTCCATTTTATCGACGAAGCCACCATATCATCTATCAGACGATGCTCATAAGTGATGCCCGCCTCTGCAAACTTCTCCTTAAACTCATTCAGGTACACCTCCTCAAAGATATCCTTAAAGCGACCATCATAAGCCTTCAATATAGTATTCTTGGTTGACAGATAGAGAGGATACTTCTTAGTCAGCGCCATCTGAAACGACGAACGCGCAAAGCCGTAAATCGACTCATCCGTATTGTACATAGCCATCGCCACGCCATCACCCTTAAAGTCAAACACCTCCCACTGCTGCACCTCACCCGTCTCCGACGTGAATGTCATAGTTAGTTTGCCCTTGCCCTTCAGCACCGTATCAGTAGCCCTGTACTGATCGCCAAAAGCATGACGACCGATAATAATCGGCTCAGTCCATCCCTGCACATATCGCGGCACATTCTTGCAGATGATAGGCTCGCGGAACACCGTTCCGCCCACAATATTGCGGATAGTGCCGTTGGGCGACTTCCACATCTCCTTCAGACCAAACTCCTCCACCCTCGCCTCATCCGGCGTGATGGTAGCACACTTGATACCCACATTATACTTCTTAATAGCCTCAGCAGCATCCACGGTAATCTTATCATCCGTAGCATCCCTGCTCTGAATGCTCAGGTCATAATATTTAATGTCAAGGTCAAGGTAAGGCAAAATCAGTTGCTCCTTGATAAACGACCAGATGATACGTGTCATCTCATCCCCATCCAGTTCCACAACCGGATTTAGCACTTTAATCTTTTCTCTCATTTCTTAATATTATCTTTTATTCATTGGTACAAAATCCTGCTTCTCACGCACATTCTTATATGCCGGACGCATAATGCGCTTGCTTGTAAAGTTAAGCTCCTCGATGCGATGTGCACTCCAGCCCACAATTCTCGCCATTGCAAACAGCGGTGTGAAAACCTCCTCAGGCAGTCCGATGGCATCATATACAAATCCCGAATAGAAATCCACATTGATACACGTGCGCGCCTTGGCAGTAGCCTTTTTATACTCCAAAAACAGCTCCACACCACGGTCGGCCACCATCTCCATCAGCTCAAACTCCTCCAGCCTGCCCTTCTCCACAGCCAGCTCCCGTGCCATCTCTTTCAGCAATATAGCCCTCGGGTCGCTCACAGTATATACAGCGTGACCGATACCATAAATCAGTCCCGTACGGTCAAAGGTCTCCTTCTTCAATATCTTCATCAGATAATCGTCCACCTCAGCCTGACTGCTCCAGTCCTTCACATTCTCCTTAATATCGGCAATCATCGCATTCACACGAGCATTTGCACCCCCGTGCAGCGGACCCTTCAGCGAACCGATACCCGCCGCAATGGCCGAGTAAGTATCAGTTTCGGTAGAGCTTGTCACCCTCACCGAAAAGGTCGAGTTGTTACCCCCCCCATGCTCCGCGTGCAATATCAGGGCAAGGTCCAGAATCTTCACATCCAGCTCCGTATATTCATCCTTTCCTTTCATCATAAACAGGAAATTCTCGGCCACCGACTTATCCTCATACGGATGTCTGATATGCAGCGAACGTCCCTGCTCATTGTGACGCATCACCTGATACGCCAGCGCAATAATAGAAGGAAACTTTGCAATAAGATTTATAGATTGCTTAATCAGATTAGCCGGCGAAATATCATCCGGATTCTCATCATAATTATATAGTTCAAGCACACTACGTGCCAGAATATTCATAATGTTTTTACCCTTAATTGACAAAATGTTCATCACGGCAGTATGCTTCAGCGGCATCGTATCCGCAATCAGCCTGGTATAAGCATCCAGCTCCTCCTTACTCGGCAGCCTGCCCGACAGCAACAGATACGAAGCCTCCTCAAAGCCCAGTCTGCCCTCAGCCTGCACTCCGCGCACCAAATCCACCACATCCATTCCGCGATAATAAAGCTCGCCCGGCACCGGTTTCAGTTTGCCGTCCTCCTGCCGTTCATATCCCACCACGTCGCCCACGCGGGTCAACCCCGCCAGCACACCCGAGTGGTCTTCATTACGCAAGCCGCGCTTTACTCCCATTTTCGCAAATAGATCCTTGTCGATATTGCTCGTTTCAGCAATTGAGTCTGATAACACTTTAATCAGTTGTTTGTCATCCATATCTGTAAAATAATATTTTGAATTTTTTATCCGTTAGTGTATGATTTGTTTACTTACAATTTAGATTTACGCCAAATATAACAACATTCTGCTTATTTTTGTTTAAATAAATGACAAATTATTATATTTAGCCCACTTTTCATACTATTTTGGTATTAGGATAAACTTCCATGATGCTCATGCAAGCATCCGCTTCCGGTATCATCTCATTATTTATGAACAAACTTTAACCCAATTTGTTTTCCCATTATCAGAAACAAAAGCATAACAATGAATCTCAACGCAACTTCAAAGCTCACAACCATCGAGGTCAACAACCTCCAAATCGACACCCCCTCCGGTCCGGTGTGCATCTCCTACTCATTCCAGTACAACGCCGCCCGTGCATCACAGAGCGACAAGCTCCAACATGCCGTTGACTACATCGCCCTCAACAAACAGATATCCACACTGCTCCACAACCAGTCGTTCCGCCTTCTCGAACACGCCGCCGACAAAGTCTATACCCACATTCTCACCACCTCGCCCCTCATCGAGCAGATAGAAGTCACCGCCGTGCGCACACCCTGCCACGCCGCCGGCGAACAGATGCAGGTACACATCTCTTCCGCCCAGCGACACAACACCGCCATGATTGCCCTCGGCTCCAACATCGATGCCGAACGCAATTTCGAACTAGCCCTCACACACATCGCCCGCCTTGGCATCATCACCCGCCGCACCGAGTTCATCGTCACCCCTCCCTACAAATACGAATCGCAGGACAACTTTCTCAACGGCGCCCTTCTGCTTGTCACCCCCCTCGGCATGAGCCACCTCACCCTCCAGCTCAAACAGATCGAAACCCTCCTCGGCCGCACCCGCAACGGCACCCGCTTCACACCCCGAACCATCGATCTGGATATCATTACGTTTAATGGGTTTGTGGTGGATGAGGAAGTTGAAGAACTGCCGTTCTTGAAAGACTTTATTTCTTTTTTAATTCCCGAATTGTCAATTGACAATTAGTGCTATGTTCTTTTATCAAAGAACTTCCGATAAGTCGGAATCTCCGTTTCACTTCGACAAGACATACTTTTTTCTTGATAAAGATGTTCTTTTCCAAGAACCAGGACATCCTTTTTTCTTGATAAAAAAGGATGCAAAAAATCAAGACTTAGGGAAACTTTGCTAAAAATCAACTCGTATAGCTAAAGCTGCAAAAACTCGCTTCGCTCAAACACTTGCAGCTTCTTACGCTATACTTCGTCGCTTTCCTTTACGCAAAGTTACCGCTATATCGGTCAGCCAAGCGGTTGGAAAGCTTCACCCCACCATAATACTTTTTAGGGTAATAGCTGAGATGCGCTGCGCTTGAAGAGCAAAGTAAAAAGTAAAAAGTGCGGTTGGCTGTTGGCTGTTAGCAAAAAAAAACCGACTGAATAAAATTCAATCGGTTTTCTTTGCGGAGAGG
>CAYFUQ010000074.1:0-10589 GCA_964346415.1 uncultured Proteiniphilum sp. | reverse complement strand
TCGAATGAGTTGAAGTAGTGCCTGTCCAGAAGATTGAATGATCCTCCGGTTCCATTCTCCCATGTGTCGGGGAAATAGTTTTTGGCCAAAAATCTGAAATCGGCAAAATACTCAGTTTTTTGTCTTATGAATCTTCCGGCTCCAATATGATATTGGATTGAATTCATCAAACCAAACCTAATATTTTGACTTATGTCCACTTCAATTTTATCATATCTGGACGAACTTCTGAATATTTCGGGAATACTCTTTGCGTACTCTACTTTGAAAGTAGGGAAGCGCGACCTCACATATATCTTCTCCCTTCCTTCGTAACGATAATACTGCTCGGGTGTCCAGCTTAATCTTATGAAAGGGGCAAAAGTGTGCTTGTTTGACATTATATTTTCCAGAAGATCATCATTGCCCGACGATCTTAAAGCCGAATGCATGTCCTCCATGCTGCTATGCGTGGGCCTTCGCAAATGATATTCAGCACCTATTGTTGCTATAAAGCCGTTGAAAACCTCATAATCATTAAAGAGATTTGCATAATAGTCTTTATAGTATTTCAGATTTAATTTACTTATATCAACCCCGTTTTGACCAAGTTTGTCCTGAATATCTTTGATGTATATGGAACTGTATGAAGGAGTTCCAATGCCAAGGGAAAGAGATATATTGCCCTTATGAAAGGGTTCGTAATTCCATGTAGTGGTTGTATTGGCTATAAACTCTTTGCGTTTGAAAAGGTAGGCTGCATATGCCTTGATGTTGAATGTCCTGCTACGTTTCATCGGAAAGTCCAATGATAACTTTTGTCTGTATATGACCCCGTCTGTACTTGAGTATCCTAACATTAGCGGATTAAACAATCCGCTATACCCAATGGTAGATGATTGCATCTTGTATCGTGAACTTACAACCATCTTTTGGGCAAATCGTTGAGCCTTTTTACCATTCTCCAATGAGTCTGACATAAGTTTCATTAGCTCTTTTTGCTTTTTAGTTTGAGAAAAAGCGGTGATAACATCTTGTTCTTTTGCCTGAAGGGGTATTGCGCGATTATTTGCCCAAAATGTAGAGTCATTCATCACGGGGACTGAGTCCATCCTGATTTTGAATAAATCACTTATATTTAGATTCTTCTCTTTTACATTGGAGCTTCTCAAAGTAACGTCACGATAATTTATTTCAGCAAGGTGTCTGCTTGATACAACATTGCCCAGATAAGTTGCTGTATGGAATATCACAAAACTTACAGGCAGAAATCTAGATACCCATGTCTGGCCCATGCTTATATCGAATGAGAATTTATTGAATGAATCAACGCCTTCTCCATTAAAATGAACAATTCGCCATGAGCCGCTCTCTATGACAAAAGAGCCTTCCAGAAGCTTTGAATTATCATATCGGGGCTTATACTCTACTGTATAAAAAGTTCTTCCATGCTCAGTTGCGTCTTTGATTAGTTTGTAGTTGTAATATTTTGCTGTGGAAAAGCGAACAGGCATGAAAAAAGATTCAGCGTTGGTTGTTTCTCCATAAATATTGATATTGAGAAGATGAAACGGAATCATGTCAATATCTTTTTTGGAAGTTAGTGTGCCGGTGATATTTTTAATGTCCTGAACATAATTACTCGGGTAGTCATACTTTATACTGCTAATTGATTCTATAAGAGCTTCGTCACAGTTGGGGTCGTGCAATACAAAACGTGGTACCAAATGGGTGTATTTGTAAAGAAAGTTCTTCTTCTGCGTTTCCACATAGGTACGCATATAGACATCGGCATGATAGCACTCCACCAGGTTATTGTATTTTTCAGCAGCACTCATCGATCTCTTTAGAATGGTATCAAGAGGTAATGGGTTTTGGCTATAAACAGCTAGTGTAAGAAAAACCGATATTATAGATATGATATATCTTTGTTTCATTTTTCAGATTACAAATCTACTGTTTTTTGAATAAATACCTAATTTTTTCAAAAACTATTTTGTAAAAATGATGTGATAGATTGAGAAAATAGAATAAATATTTATAAAATTAATCTCATGGGAGAATATTTTCGGCAGATAAGAGTAGTTAATTTGGAAAAAATCCTTATTTTTGTGTTTTATAACACAGTTGTACGACAAGTAGATGGTGAAAAAAGGAAAAGACAAAATAGATTTATCATATCGTTTAGCAGATATTTGGCGTGTGTTGTCGCCCGAAGAGCGTGAACTCCTGAAGGAGGATGCCAGAATTGTTGATTTCCGTAGAAATGAGACAATTCATATTGAGGGTGAAGAACCAAAAGACCTGATGTGTCTGCTAAAGGGAAAGGTGAAAATCTATAAAAACGGAGTAGGGGGCAGAAGTCAAATTATAAGAATGATGCGTCCGGTTCAATACTTTGGATACCGTGCTTATTTTGCAAATGAGCCATATGTCACCGCCTCATCGGCATTCGAGTCTTCAACAGTTTGTTTTATTTCGATGGAATTGATTGAAAAGATTCTGAGAAACAATATCGAACTATCTTTCTTCTTTATCAAAATGCTTTCTTTTGATTTGGGTGTTGCTGATCAGCGCATAGTAAATCTTACGCAAAAGCACGTGAGAGGAAGGCTCGCTGAATCATTACTCTTTTTGAAAGAGAGTTACGGACTGGAATCGGATGGTGCCACAATAAATATTTACTTAACACGCGAAGACTTAGCAAACTTGTCAAATATGACTACTGCTAATGCTATAAGAACTCTATCCAGCTTTGTAAGTGAAGGTGTAATTTCTTTGGACGGTAGAAAAATCAAAATAATTGATGATACCAAGTTGAGAAAGATAAGCAAAATAGGATAGCTTTTATTCATATTTGAATACCATGAGAAGGTCATCTTTCATTCTTTTTGTTTAAATAATAATAATAACTATATATTCAGTAAAGTTATCTTATGCACTTGTATATCTTTGTGTGACAAAATTCAATTTTGTAAGAAATGATTATACTAAATCGATTTGTAAAACGGGTTTTTAATTCATATTATGAAGTTGTTGAGCAATTTATGGAAAAGCCGTTTAAGGTTCAGGAAGATAACTTTGCTTATCTTCTAGAACGTGGGAAGAATACATACTTTGGACAGGAACATAAATTTGATGAAATAAAGGGAATCACTGATTTTAAGAAAAAAGTTCCAATTGGCGGATATGAACAGTTGCGCCCTTATCTGGATAAAATAATTACAGAGAGACGAGAAAATATATTGTGGGACAGTCCTGTTAAATGGTTTGCCATGTCGAGCGGGACCACAGAAGAAAAAAGCAAATATATTCCAGTTACTCAAGAATCACTTGAGAATTGTCACTACAAATCGGGTTATCACATGCTGGGATTGTATGCAAACTCATATCCTGATGCGTCCTACATTTTTGGTAAAACATTGGTACTTGGAGGTAGCCAGCAAGTGAATAATATTGGTGGAAATGTATATACAGGCGACATATCTGCAATTTTGATGAAAAACCTGCCCTTTTGGGTGAAGCTGGCAAGAACACCTGAGGAGCTTGCTCTCATTCCCAATTGGGAAGAGAAGTTGGAAAAACTATCCGCATATGCTGTTAAGCAAGACATACGAGCCCTGTTGGGAGTTCCTTCATGGATGTTGGTTCTACTGAAAAAAATAGTTGCAGACACCGGGCGACCCATAGATGAGTTGTGGAAAAACCTGGAAGTCTTCTTTCACGGAGGTGTTAATTTTGCACCCTACCAGCCGCAATATAACAAACTAATTAAATCTCCCGATATGCGTTATTGGGAAACATATAATGCTTCAGAAGGCTTCTTTGGTGTTCAGTATTCTAAAGAATCCAAAGATATGCTCTTACTGCTTGACAACGAGATTTTTTATGAGTTTATACCTGTTGGCGAATTAAATAACGGCAGCTATGAAAACGTGCCTGCTCTGACACTTTCAGAGGTAGAGGTAGGTGAACAATATGCCATAGTGATAACTACAAGTGGTGGATTGTGGCGCTATAAGATTGGCGACACCATAATGTTTACTTCTCTGAATCCTCATTTGTTTAGAATAACGGGCCGGACAAAGCAGTTCATCAATGCTTTTGGTGAAGAGTTGATAGTTGATAATGCTGACAAAGCACTTCAGATGACTTCAGAGCTGACTAATTCAAGAATCGTTGAATATACAGCTGCGCCTGTATATTTCAGTGATAACGGAGGTGGAGCGCATGAGTGGATTATTGAGTTTGAGGAGAAGCCCGACAATATGGAAGCCTTTCGCAGTTGCCTGGATGATAATTTGAAAAAAGTAAATTCAGACTATGAAGCAAAGCGTTCAAATGACTTGTCGTTGACAAAGCCCATCATTCACGTAGCAGAGCCTGGAACGTTCTATCAGTGGATGAAGCATCGCGAGAAAGCGGGTGGACAAAATAAAGTGCCAAAATTGTCAAACGATCGTAAATATGTTGATGACATCATTGAGTTTTTGAAAGTAAATTCCTAAAATTGAATAAAAGTGAACCCCTGTGTGGGAAAAGTGAGAAAGATTCAGTAAATTTGCACGCTTAAAAACGATATAAAAACAATGAAAATAAAACCTTTAAGCTTTCTGTTGATGCTTGTGTTATTGGCTTCTTGTGGCGAATATAATAAGATATTGAAAAGTAACGACAGGGATGTGAAATACACTTACGCAAAAAAATACTTCCAGGAAGGTAAGTACAGTCGTTCAATAACCCTGCTTGAAGATTTAATTCACTTCTTCAAAGGAACAGACAAAGCAGAAGAGTCACTTTACCTTTTAGGACAAAGCTATTATAATTCAAAAGATTACTTGTCGGCTACAGAGATTTTCTCTACCTATCACAACACATATCCCAGAGGAGAATATGCAGAGTCTGCACTTTTTTATGCAGCATATGGTATGTATCTGGATTCGCCCGAGCCGAGACTTGAGCAGTCTAAAACATATAAAGCTATTTCTGAATTTCAAAAATATATGGATGAGTATCCTCAAACTGAACGAGCAGAACAGGCGAAAGAATATATGTTTGAACTTCAGGAGAAACTTGCGTTAAAGGAATTGTTGTCAGCTCAGCTTTATCTTAATTTGGGCAATTATATGGGTAACAATTATGAGTCGGCTGTTATTACAGCTCGCGAGGCAATGAAAAATTATCCGTTCTCTCAGTACACAGAAGATTATCAAATGATAATTCTTCGTGCCAGATATGAGTACGCTGAGAATAGTACGCTGGAAGCGCAACCCGAACGATACCGTATGGTTGTAGATGAATACTTTAATTATATCAATGGCTTTCCTGAAGGAAAATATATAAAGGAAGCTGATAAATATTATAAAAGAGCTCAAAGTAAAATAGAAGTTTTGCCATCATAAAGCGGTAAAAAAATTATAACTAAAACGAACAATTAATATTACAACATAATGGATTACAGAAGAACAAATGCACCCTCAAACACTGAGACACGTGATGTGATGAAATTATCAGAACCTGTTGGGAACGTATATGAAATGGTTAGAATTATCAGCAAGAGAGCTAATCAGCTATCTGTTGAAATGAAAACCGACCTTGACAATAAACTGGAAGAGTTTGCTTCATATTCTGATAACCTGGAAGAGGTTTTTGAAAATCATGAGCAAATTGAAATTTCACGTTTCTACGAAAAACTTCCGAAACCAACATTAATTGCACTTCAAGATTGGGAAGAAGGAAATATTTATTACAGAAACCCTGACAAAGAAAAAGATCAGTTTTAGTACTGTCATTCTAAGATATGCTACAACGAATTCAAACCGTTTATCTTCTCCTTGCTTCAGCTTTGATGCTGGTTGCGGCTATTACACCATTGGCTACTTTTTATTTAAACGGGCACCCCGTGGTGTTTGAGGCAATGGGTCTGTATCAGGGCAAGGAAATGCTAAGTTCTACTTGGGGCTTGTTTGCACTAGGTGCAATCAGCTCACTTATTGCGCTCCTGACAGTTTTCTTATACAAAACCAGAATGCTGCAAATCAGACTTACAGTATTCAATATAATAGTCATGGTTGGCTTTTATGCCTATTTGGCATTTCTGATGTTTAGAGTAAATCCGGAGTCGGGAATTCAGTTTCATAAAATAGGAGTGGGCATTATTATGCCATTTATTTCTATTATCTTTTCATATCTGGCAATCAGAAAGATTGGTGCCGATGAGATTTTGGTAAGATCACTCAATAGATTAAGGTGATGAGAGTATTTCTGTTGTCTCTGTTTTCTTTTTTATTCGCCGGGTTAAGCTATTCACAGAATATCGATAGTGTTATTCTTGATATGCCTGAGAATATAATCCCGGCACTTTCTGTGGATAACAGAACTATGCTTTTGGTAGATTCCACGGCAAGGGTGATTCCTACCGTATTTGGTGAAGTAGAAAAGCTTACTTACAGAGACGACTATTTGAAAGTGAAGACCTCAGATGTTGGTACAGCTCAAATCAAAACTTTAGATACTAAAAATGACACTTATATAGTGTGTGTTATAAAAACCGTCTGTGCTCCTGCCTGCGATAGTGACATAAAGTTTTACGATTCAGAATGGGAAGAGATTGACAAATCTACACTATTGCCTTCAATGACTGTCGAGTCATTTATTACATTCAAAGATAATCAGAAACATCAAACTATATACAAAAGTCTGTTACCCGATATTTGCCTGATTGATGCCCGGTTTGACAATACAGGAAAACTTGTTTTAAAGCTTGATGTGGAAAATTATCTTAGCGGGGAAGACCTGGAGAAATTTAATCAGACTTTTGAATTGAAGGATTTGACCCTGAAGTGGGATTCCGTATATTTCAAAGAATAATCCTGCACCCGTAGTTCAATGGATAGAATATCGGATTCCGGTTCCGACGATGCGAGTTCGAATCTCGCCGGGTGTACTTTCACCTCACAACGCACACACCAAAGTTGACTATGCCGCAAGGCACATAATATTTTCTATTTTTACATATGAGAGGGAGATATAATTTATTATTTATCGCTTTTTGTTTAATTTTTGTATTGGCTTCTTGCACAAAAGATCCCAGTATAAATGCAACACGCCTTCAAATTAAACTGACAGATGCTCCCATGGACACCAGAGCTGAGGCAATTGTTATCTCTGAGTTTAATGTAGATATTCAAAAAATAGAAGTATCGGCAACAGATTCTCTGGGCGAAAATGAAGATTGGGTCACTCTTGATTTTAATGGTGGAGTTTATAACATTCTTCCATTAACCAACGGAAAATCTAAACAAATTGCAGACCAGTATTTCCCTGCGGGAATCCTTAGACGACTAAGAGTGCATTACGGAAATAACTCATCGATATCCATAAGAAATGGTGAACCTCGAGAACTTATATTAGAACCCGGCTACGAAAATGGTGTGGAGTATGAAGTGAACACAACTTTGTATCCTCATTATATAAGTAGCATTATGATTGACATAAATGCGCAACTGTCGCTTTATGAACAAAACGGGAATTACTTTTTTAAACCTGATGCACGTGTTTTCGCGGAGGCGTTTGGTGGTTCGCTAAAAGGCTTTGCCGGTCCACCAGATGCAAGCCCGGCTGTAATCATTACAAATGAGAAAGAAGCTCTTTTCTCAATTCCTGAGTTTAGTGACGGAATGTTTAAGTTTATTGGACTTGAGGAAGGAGAATGGGAGATTTATGTTTACTCGCAATCAGGAACCGGATATGTAGATACTGTATTCACCGATTCTATCTATTCGGGAAAGACTACTAATCTGAAATCAAAAATCACATTAAAAAAATATACTCCTCCTGTTGAAGGTGGAGATGATGATGATGGCGAAGACCCAGAAGACAATGATGGCTAACACCCTTCATCATCATAACCTGCTTTGCAGGTAAGTGGGGCCAGGGCATAAGCATCATACTCGTCGTAGGCCGGACCCGGAATACCATTAAATACTACTACTCTGTCAACTCTAACCCTTTCATTATTTTCAAAAAGCAGATAAAACTCATTCTTTGAGTTCTTTTCAATGTCGATTACCATGCCTGATTCTTCCTCGAGATGGGGATAATTTTCAAATCCAAAGTAAAACACTCTTACACTTCCTTTCTGTATTTCTTTTTCAAAAAGTTCGAAGTAATCTGAGCTGATGGGGAGATATGCTGTTTTCATTTTGTCCTTATTTTAGAATTTATATCTTTCAAACAAAAATGCAACATCAGGTGTTCATAGGATACTGTTATGGTTTGTTATAATTGCTGATGTGCAATGTGTGGACTTTGGAAACAAATTGAACATTATTTAAATTATAAATCATCAGCTTTTTATATCTTTGAATTTTAAAACTTTAAGCAAATGAAAAAATTATTACTGTTCACAGCATTTTTGGTTCTTTCTATAGTTGGTTCTGTTGTTGTAGCTCAGTCAAAGAATCCGGTAGTTGGCAATTGGAATTATGAAGTATCCCAAGCTCCGTATGGATATGATAAAGGCAAAATTTCGTTATCTCAGGAAAAGGAAGTGCTCAAGGGTGATGTTGTGTTTCAATCAGGATATAGTGTTGTTTTGCAAAATGTAACTTTAAAGAATGATACTTTAAGGGCCGGGGTTTTTGTTGATGGTGAAAATGTAAGTATAACTGCCCGTGTCAACAAAAACAATATGACCGGAACCGTTAATTCATCTATGGGTAGAATGTCGCTAAAGGCGCAAAAGATTGTTGCTACTGATAAAAAGTAATGTGCAACTTTAAGCATCCCAAATGATAATACAAACTCGTTTTGTATGATTTTTTATATACCAAAACCTTTTTACATACTTATAAATGAAGTGGATTAACAGAAATGATAGTGAAGCCAACTATGAAGATAGGAGAGGGCGCACTATCAAACGGGGTGCCGCTGTTGGTGGTGCCGGTGTGATTGTAATAACATTGATAGCCTTGTTTCTGGGGCAAGACCCAACACAACTTTTGCAGCTTGCTGAAGGATTTACGGGTGGGGGACAGACCGAAGTAGTTGAAGATGTTTCCAGATTTAATGAAAATGAAGATCTGAAAGTATTTACCCTTGGCGTATTTAATAGTGCCAATGATGTATGGACTCAAATATTCAAAAAACAACTTGGTCGAAATTATATAAATCCAGTGTTAGTAAACTTTACTGACCAGACGCAATCTACTTGTGGCGGTGCATCTGCCCAAACAGGTCCATTCTATTGTCCCGCAGATGAAAAAGTTTATATCGATCTAAATTTCTTTCACCAGCTTGTCAATGAATTTGGAGCAAGGGGAGAAATGGCGATTGCTTATGTTACGGCTCACGAAGTGGCGCATCACGTGCAGAAACAACTTGGTTTTATTGACCATGTGAATAAGCACCGTGGCAGGGTGCGTGAAAAAGAGCTTAACAAACTCAATGTAAAACTGGAACTCCAGGCTGACTTCTTTGCAGGAGTCTGGGCGCATCAGGCGGCCAGGATGGGCACGATTAGTCTGGAACCCGGAGATCTTGAATCAGCGATAACTGCAACAACAGCAGTTGGCGACGACACTCTGCAAAAGGAAGCAATGGGATACACTGTTCCCGATTCTTTTACCCACGGCACAGCCGCTCAGCGCACCTATTGGTTTAGGTTGGGCTTTGAAACAGGCAATATAAATTTAGGGGATACATTTAGCGACCCGTCGCTAAATTGATTCATTGCATTTGATTTAGTCCTTGGTTATATCATAAACCTCTTTGATTTTCTTTAACTCACCTTCAAAATCAAAGTTTAGATCATGAAGTCTTGCATCGTTGATGTCAAAGACCCAACCGGCAACTTTAGGAAATCCGTTTTGCTGATATGATTTTTGTACTTCAGCCATTTTCAGAACATTTCGACACTGTTCGTAGGTGTTGAGCTCTACAAATCTTCTGTTTCTGCTCACTGCATCTTCGATAGCGTCCAGCTCTGTCTTGTGGAGGCGATATACATCTCTGATACTTCGCAACCAAGGGTTTAGTATGCCGTAATCCAAATTGCTTAGAGCCGCTTCTATTCCGCCGCAGCCATAATGACCACAAACAATTATGAACTTAACTTTCAGGTGCTCTACTCCGTAGTTAATCACCGAAAGTGCACTCAAGTCTATAGAGTTGACCATATTGGCTATATTACGGTGTATGAATACCTCACCCGGTTTCAAACCCATAATTTGGTTTGGGTGTACTCTGCTGTCAGAACAACCGATGTATAAAAAATCAGGATGCTGCTCTGCTGCCAGCAATTCAAATAATTGAGGATTTAATTCTCTGTTTCTTTCAATCCACTCTTTATTTGCTTCGAAAATTTTGTCGTAAATCTCTTGATAGGACATTGTATTGTGTCTTTTTATGCTTTTATAAAACAACAAAGATGGCACATTGTTTTTGATTACATGGTTTTTAATAAATCGGAGTGCTCTGAACCAGCTGAGCTAAACTTCTTATAGTTTCATATTATATAAAAAAAGGCCTCACTATTTAAGTGAAACCTTTTCGATGTGGGCGTTGACGGATTCGAACCGCCGACCCTCTGCTTGTAAGGCAGATGCTCT
>CAYFUQ010000073.1:0-11368 GCA_964346415.1 uncultured Proteiniphilum sp. | reverse complement strand
GATGCCACTTGCCAAACAGCGCAGTCTGATAACCACCTGCCTGCATCCGCTTTGCCATGTTGTCGGCTTCGGGATAGAGCGCATCGTCCAGTGTGTAAACTCCGTTTTGGTGACTGTATGCACCGGTCATTATTGCTGCACGACTGGGCACCGATATCGAGTTGGTGCAAAACACATTGTTCATCACGCAGCCCTCTTCGGCAAGTCGGCTGATGTTGTCGTTCTTTACATAGTCGGCAAGAATTCCGCCATACACTCCCCACGACTGCGACGTGTGGTCGTCCGACATTATGAACAGAATGTTAGGCCGCTCACTCTCTTTGGTCTGCTCTGTCTGCACACAGGCATTCATCAATGGTAGCGAACTTGCAATACTAAGTGGTACTATCCAGTTTTTCATTATACTGTCGTTTAATATAGAGGTGTAAATGATTAAATATCAGTTGCAAACTATTCGTTAATATACAAAACATGGTCGGGGATAGTTTCCTCTCTGATACTCTTGCCTGACCAGCCAACTTCAAGAAACTCCCCCATATAGTTCTCAAAATAGATAACTTCTATTTTATGCAGTCCCGCTTCTAATGCCACTTTTCCGTCTCGACGCCTCAGTGAGTGCGAACCGTCATTGTCAACAACCAGTTCGTCATTGATTCTTAAGACCGAACCATCATCAGAGAAAGTATAGAAATTATAAACTCCCCTATGAGGTATGTCTATCAATCCCTCGAATACAAATGCAAACGAATCCTGAACCAATGCATGTTCTATTGTGAAATTATTCACGTATCCGCTTTTCTTTTTGACGGCGTTGGTTTCTATATCGGCAGTCTTTCTCAGGCTGCCACCTTCATAATAATTATATTTCAGTCCGTGATTTCCCTTTGCGGCATTTGTCAAAGCCGGCAGATAAGTCATTGTTGCCTCATCCTCGTGAGATATACCTGACGGGAAATAATATTTAAACTCAGTACCCTTGAGTGTTCTAATCCAGGTGTCAAATCGAAAGTCGTTTTCATAAAGCTTTATCACTCTTGCACCCCTTTCGAGCTTGCCGTAGGCATCAAAGCCTGTTGACCTGCCAAAGGCGAGTGCAATATCATGCTCTATTCCGATAAAATCATTATTGTGATCATGCCCCACAAAAACTCCCATAACATCTTTCATATCAATGAAAGAAGATAATATACCCGAGTTTATATCTGATGACGAAACACCCTCCGACTTATTGCCCACTGTTGTCTCTTTGCTTTGAACACTCTTGTACTCAATCAGTGGAATATGGAAAAAGGCCAGGGCGGGAATGGGCTTGTGGTTGTTTTCAATAGTATATTCCTTGCTCTTCTTTCTGTACCACTCAATTTGATCAAACTGAATCCAGTTATAATGTCCATATTTATACATCTCAGGCTTGTTGTGCGAATCAATACAATACAGAGCCGCTGCTGTTTTTGTTTCGTCGACGTTTAGAATGGATAGAGTGAAGTTGCCCGCTCCTGAGATGTTAGGTCCAAGCTCACCAACGAAGTAAGGCAAATCACTCAATAGTTCGAATATTTCACTCCCTGATATGCCCGCCTCGGTGTCATGATTTCCCAGTATTGCCGTCCACGGAACTTTTGCCTCCTCAAATATCCCGGCAATAGTTAGCCATCCGGTCTTTGCAGGCGGCGCAGTCACAACATCACCCGTCAGTATTGCCAGACCGGGTTTCTCAACGTTGATAATGTGTTCTATTAGCCTGGCTGTCTCAAATGCTTTTGGCGAATCCTGACTCCAATGAAGGTCTGTAAGTTGAATAATTTTAAACTCACCGTTGTTATCAAACTTAAGTATTGAATTGTTTTGCCCAACTGCATTTGATATAATTAAAAATATTAATAACAGGCTGATGGTAATTCTGTATTCTTTCATTGTGATGGGATTTGCTACAAAGATAATAAAATCATTGATTACATACGTCTTTTTTGATATAGAGTTTATGGTTTAACTCATTGCCTGATAGCAAAAAGGACTGCCATAGTGTAATGACAGTCCTTTTTCTTAAAAATCATGTTTTGTATTATAACAGATTATCTCTCATAGCCCGGATTTTGTGTCAGTTCAGGATTGCGTTGAAGCTCCTGATCTGTAATGGGCCACAGCATATGCTTCTCCTGGAATGTTGCACCCCATGGATTTACTGCACCGATTACATCAACAAAAGATACTACACCTTTGTTTGACTCACTTGTTACAGGATATTTGCGTGTTCTTTGAATGTCATCCCATATTTTCATCTCAAGACTAAATTCGCGAATACGCTCTGCCCACACTTCTTCGATAAACTTTTCTTTACTCAATGAACTTAATTGCGACTTAATTGCTTCTTTTGTCATCGATGTGAATGCACGAGCCTTAACATCAGCCAGATATTCAACTGCTTCTGCTGTTACACCTTCTGATTGCGCAATTGCTTCAGCGGCAATTAAAAGTACTTCAGCATATCTGTAGATAGGGAAGTCTTTTCCGCTAATACCTGTTTCGAACATAGCCTCTTCATCCACATAGAACCATGGAGACGGTGCTTCAAATTGCGACATTTCACCCTTATCGTCTTCATACTCGGTAAAGAAGAACTGTCTCTCCTTTATGCGAAGGTCAGTAACAGGATTGTAGGCATTGATTAGCGTTGGCATTGGACGAATAGCATTGTTTGTCAATGTGTATTTGAATGTGCCCCATGCTGCAGCATTAACAGGGAATGACAGCTGCACCCAGCGATTTTGATAATCGGTGATAGATGCAGAGCGTTCTCTTGTGAATACATACTCAGTCAGTATATCTTTTGTGCGAAGAATGTTGTAAGCGCTGTTCTGGTCGTGGTCAATGTGCTCTGTCAAGCTGTGTTTGCCTGCAGTAATTATGCTTTTTGCAGCTGCTGCAGCATCCGCATAATGATTTAAATTAAGCGGGAAACCGCTCATTTGCATATACACGTTTGCAAGCAAGGTTTGAGCAGTAGCTTTTGTTACTCTGAAACCGTTGTTTACAAAGGCTGCATCGGGTAAATCAGCAATTGCTTCCTTCAGATCCTTTTCAATCTGGCTGTAAACAGATGCTGACGGGTCTCTCGGAAGATACAGGTTCTCCAGAGATTCGTAAGGCTCTGTAATTAGTGGCACATCGCCATAAAACTTAACCAAATGGAAATAGTTGAATGCACGGAAGAACTTTGCCTGAGCAACCAGATTATCCTGTTCTCCTGAAGTGAAAGATGGGTCTTCAATCTGAGGAACGTACTTAAGTGCTGTGTTGGCACGTGCAATTGCAGTGTAACAGCTTGACCATAGAGAATTCATCTGGTTGGCAATGTTTGCCTGTGAGATGGTCAACCCCTGACTGTATTGAACAATAACTTCCTGTCCTTTATACTCGTTGTCATATAGTCCTGACAGATATGGTCCCCAGGCTATAGTAGCCCCATTATATACACCTGCGTCATAAAAAGTGATCAAGCCTGTATTGTATAGTGTATTGATACTTGATCGGGCATGCTTTGCAGTTTTATAAAACTGTCCAAGGTCCATGTTTTCTTTCGGCTTCTCCTCCAGGAAGTCATCGCACGAAGTAAATGCAAATGCGAAAGCAAAAACTATGAATCCCAAAAATATATTCTTAATTTTCATTGTCGTTCGTTTTTATGATTTAATTAAAATGTAGCAGATAATCCCAGAGTAAACGTTCTTGGCTTCGGATATTGGAAGAAGAACATATTCTGGCCAAACTTGGCACTGCTTCCTGATTGTGAAGTAGCTTCCGGATCGTAACCTCTGAAGTCTTTAGAGTTGATGATAAAGAGATTGTTGACACCGGCATAAATGCGAAGTGCACTTAAAGCTTTAAGAGAGTTTGGATTAAAGGTGTAACCAAATTGAATTAAGTTTGCTCTCAGGTATGAACCGTCGCTCACCCAGCGCGAATCAAGCTCCGAGTCCTGTCCGTCTTTTGTGGCATTACGTATCGCCTGAGTTTTGGCGTCTGTCTTGCCCGGCTTCCATGCATCGTAAAGAATTGATTTCTCACCATTGGTCAAACCGAATCTGTCTTCAGTTGAGTGAGTGAACTGCTGAAGCACTTCAACACCATATACAAATTGGAAATCAACTGTCAGGTCAAGATTCTTATAGCTAAAGTTGTTTATGAAGCTACCTGTCCAGTCGGGCATTCCCTTACCCAGGATTTTCTTCTCGTCCGAACGTTTGGCCGATCCAACAACCTTACCACCCGGGATTAAGCCTGCGGCTTTGTCTTCTTCAGTGTAGAAGCCCAGTCGCTCATATCCCCAGAATGAAGCCAGCGGCTGACCCACACGGAAGATGGTTTGATATCCCGACACCCAGTTAGGACCAACGAACACATCTTCGTTGTTTTCGCCAAGGGCGTCTATCTTGTTCTTGTTGAAGTTCACATTAAGAGTTGTTCCCCATGTAAAATCGCTGGTAGAAATGTTGGTAGTATTAATCAATAAATCGATACCCTGGTTTGTAATCTGTCCCATATTGTCGGTAACAGAAGCAAAACCTGTTGAGCGAGGCACCGGACGAGGCAAAATCAAATCTTTGGTCTTTTTGTTGTAGTATGAAACTTCAACATTGATTTTGTTTTTGAGTAGTCCGAAATCCACACCCACATCAAATTGGTGAGTCTTTTCCCATTTCAGGTCAGGGTTTGGAAGACGTCCCGGCCATGCAGCACTCTGACGTCCGTCATTAATATATACGTTACCACTGCCCATCATAGCCAGAGATTCGTAAGTTCCAATTTCAGAGTTACCTGTTATACCGTAGCTGGTGTGAAGCTTCAGGTTGTTGAAAACATCGGTGCTGAAGAAATCTTCGTTTGAAACCACCCATGCCAAACCTGCCGAAGGGAAGAATGCATATTTGTTGTTCTCACCAAATCGTGATGATCCGTCCATACGACCTGTAACTGTTGCAGAATACTTGTCATCATATGTGTAAGCTGCTCTCAGGAAGTAAGAATTCATAGCCCATTTCGAGTAACCCGAGCTTGGGTTTTTGGGCAGAGTACCTACGCCCATATTGTTGTTGCCGTAGAAGTCATCGGTGAAACCTTCAGTTTCGCCACGGTTCCATCTGTAGATTCTTTCCTGCCATGACAATCCCAGCATACCATTAAATCTGTGCTTGTCAACCGTGTTCATATAGGTAAGGAAGGTTTCTTCCTGCCAGAATAGAGTGTTTTGGTTTTCTACCCACGCGTTTCCGTTGGGGAAAGAAATGTTAGACAAATCGGTTGGTGAGTAGTTTCTGTAGTTATTATTGAACTTGGTTATACCCAAACGAGTCTGCAAGTCAAGACCTTCAGCCAGGTGGAATGTAAGTTCGGTGTTGCCGAAAATTTGAGTACGCTCTCTTGTGCGCTCCTGAGTTTCCAGTACGTGAACGGGGTTAGCCATACCCTCCAGTCCGAAGTCGTCGGTAACGGTTGTTGAGTTTGACCATCTGCCGTCAGAGAATTTCACAGGCATCCATGGCACCATCTCAATCATAGAGCGGCGTGGCATTTGGTGACCACCATCCTCTTCTGCCTCATTACCCCATGTGTGGTTTACAAACATGCTTACCGATGTTGACAACCATGGAGTTGGGTCTGCATCAAAAGTAAGTTTTGCGTTCAGTCGTTTCATATACGAATTGAGCATCAACCCCTGATAATCTGAATAGTTGATAAACGCTCCGATAGATGAAAAGTCTGTACCCTGCTGAATGTTTAGCTGATGGTTGTGTGAGAAAGTTGTGCGTGTCACTTCTCTCTGCCAGTCAGTGTCATACAAAGGATCACCGTTTGCATCAAACAGGTTTCTGTCTTTAAAATAATCTGCCTTATTCAGAGAGTAGTTCTTGCCCTGATATTTGTTGGCATTTTCCTGACCAATCATAAATGCCTCAATCCATTCCGAAGCATTCATCACGTCCATATAGCTTGCCATAGTTCCCACGCTTGCAGAGCCATCGTAGCTAACTTTTACTCCCGTACCTTTCAGTCCGCGCTTGGTGGTAACAAGGATAACACCGTTTGCACCTCGGGCACCATAAATAGCTGCCGATGAAGCATCTTTCAGCACCTCAATTCTTTCAATATCGTTGGGGTTCATGTATTGGAAGTTCTCCATTGCAACACCGTCAACAATATAAAGAGGGTCTGTACTTGCGTTGATTGTTCCCGTACCGCGAATAACAACTCTTGACGCGCCACCCGGCTGACCCGAGTTTGAAAAGATATTAACACCCGAAGCTTTACCCTTCAGGCCATCCAGAGCACTGAAAGATTGTTGTTTCAAAATGTCATCACCTTTTGATACGGATATTGAACCGGTTACGTCCGATTTTCTCTGAACCCCGTAACCAACCACCACCAGCTCGTCCAGAGCCTGAGTGTCCTCTTTTAAAGTTATGTTTACTGTTGTAGTTCCAGCAGTGTTAATTTCCTGCGACAAATATCCGATATATGAAATGTGCAAGACTGCATTGTTTGCCACACTGATAGAGAAGTTTCCGTCATAATCGGTAACGGTACCGTTTGTGGTCCCTTTTTCGATGATATTTGCACCAATAATTGGCTCACCATAGTCATCGACAATTGTTCCTGTAACTGTCTTTTTCTGTTGCTGCATATCGCCCGAGGGATTTGCTGCAAGGAAAAATGTAAACGCAAATAACATAATTGCTGTTATCTGCCCAATAAAGAGAAAAGATTTCAAAGCTCTCTTTCCTGCATTACTGCTCTTAGAAAATTCTTCGTTTCTCATACATTTAAACTTTAATTAATTAAAAACTGTTTTGTTTTGAATGTCCCTCTCATACAGTTTTTGCTGTGAGTGAAAGATATTTTAGCAAGGAGTGCTGTATGAAAGTTGTTACGCATTAATTTGTAGCTTTATCAATATTATGTGATATACCCATTTGCTGTGCTTAAAATAGTCAACATACCTGAGTATTACATTCTTTCTCTATAGTAAAGAGGAAAGATTTAAGTTCATCGTTGCAAAGATAATGTTATGTTCTTGTAACAATCATTAAACATATATGTTTAGTAACATATGTTTATTTTGTATAATGTTATCTATGCGGTCATAGAGTAAGTCGATATTACGGCCTTAAGCTAGCCCTTCTGTCTAACTTATTATATAATAATATATCTGACAAGAGTTTCCTACTTTTTTATTCTGATAGAATAGCTTTATACTGCAATTTCTATAGAGAAGAATACGCCGCTTATATATTTATTAACAATTCCTGTCTTCTAATATAGAAAACAAATGTATCAATCTCTTATTTCTATCTATAAGAATACTAAGCGAGTGCTTTAATGCCTGTATTCGCTTTATAATTAAGTGGGGTAAGTCTATTGTAACCATTACATATACTCCTCCCTGTATGGGGTAGGCTTATTACAAGCCTTGCAAACACATTTTCCCGTATGGGGAGAATATATTGCAATCATTGCAATAACCTTTTACTGTATGGGGTAAGCTTCTTGCAAGGGTTGCAAACACCTTTTCCCACATGGGGTAAACTTATTGCAAGGATTACAAGTACCTTTCCCCATATAGGGTAAATCTATTGTAAGGGTTGCAAATACCTTTCCCTATGCAGGGTAATCTTATTGTAAGGATTGCAAGTACCTTTCCCTATATGGGGTAAGTCTATTACAGGTATTGCAATGAACATTCCCCATAGTAAAATGGTGCGATATAGTGGTATAAGAACAGATACTTACTACCGGCGTTGACAGAAATTCCACTTGAAGCAACTTTTTGAGTACACGCTTAGATAGAAATTTGAATACTTGGCACAATCAGGATATAAAGCAAGATAGAAAACTATCATTGCTAAACAATTTCATTATTCAAAGTTGTAGGAATAGATGATATAGAACATAAACAAAGGATATGTAACTATAGGAAAATGTGATTTAGACAATCATATCGTTTTTGGGTTGATAGGATACTTGCCTGCTATATAGATGTTTATGTGTTTATTGAGTATGTTTGCGGTCTATAAATAGTGAATTATTACTTAAAATGTATTATCTTTGAGGTTGAGAGATAGACAAATGAGCCTGACTCAGGTATTTGCAGGTTTTACAAATGAATTTAATGTGTTAATTGTAATATTATTATGAAAAAGATTAAGTTTGAATTAAGATTTGTTCGGGACATGGAAAATGAGGTGTATGCCTCATTTGTGGATAAGATAGTCAGAAACACGAAGGGACATGGAATAAAAGACCCGGTTGTGCTCAAACTGCTCGACAGATTAGAGGGTTTAAGGCCTGTGTTGCTTGAGAAGGGAGTCTATTCGGTGCTTCATAAGAATACCGATTTGATTCAGGACATCTACCTTGAGAATCGGGAACTGCTTCGCTCTATCAGGCATTGGGTAGATGGAGCAATGCTGGGCGAGACTGATGAGATGAGAAATCATGGCAATGAACTGAATGTTTGGTTGTATCATTTTCGCAAAAGCTTTGGCAAACGCAATCAGGATGTTCAAATAGATCTGATACGAAGGTTGAGAGCCACTATTTGATATTCCGATGATATGCACCCAGTGATTCCGGCGATACCCACCCACTGGTTAAACTATCAATTTGACAAAGTTATCTTTTTTTTCTTAAACTCTCACCTTTTAATTCAATTCTGTGAGAAGTATGTATCATTCTATCCATAAATGCATCAGCAACAGTCTCATCACTAAATAGGTCAAACCAGTTTGCCGGTGGCATCTGACTGGCTATGATGGTTGCTTTACGTGCATGCCTGTCTTCTATTATTTCCATAAAATCCAATTGTTGCTGACTGTCCATTGAACCGATTCCAAAATCATCAAGGATTAATAAATCTGTTTTCGCAAGCTTTTCAAAGAAGCGTATCATCACACCTTCTATCCTGGCAATTTTAATTTTCGCCATCAACTTTTGCATACTAAAATAATTAACGCTAAACCCCTGTTTGCATGCCTGATAGCCAAACGAAGTAGCAACAAAGCTTTTACCACATCCGGTTGCACCGGTAATTAAAATAGATTCACCATTTCTTATATAATTACCGGTCGCAAGCGATAGTATTTGAGTTTTACTCAACCCCCTTGATGCATCGAAGCTCACTTCCTCAAGGGTAGCCTGATATCTAAAGGCTGCATTCTTTAATAAACGCTCGTATCGTCTTGCTTCACGCTGATCTCGTTCGCCCTGCAATAGGAGTCTCAAGCCGTCGGTTAAAGAAAGTTCTTCTACCTGCCTGCTCTCTTGCAATGTTTTTAATGTCTCGGCCATGCCTGAGAGCCGTAATGCTGTCATCTCTGATTTAATTTGTTCCATCGTTTTTATTGTTTGATTTAATTAATATAATGTGGACTACTTAGTCCGTGTAATACTCTTTTCCTCTGATATTTATGTGTCTTATGTTTTTGTTTCCACCATCCGGAACCCCATCCTGCAACAGCTCGTACATATAGGCTTTGTTATCAATCACTTTTTTGATTGAGCTTAGGGTTAAAATATTGTTTTCTAATGCATAACGGCACACACGCTCAAAAACAACTGGGTCTGTTTTGCGCTGAAGAGCCAAAAGACCATCACATCTTTTGTACATAATCTCAGGTACTTCTTGTACTTTAAAGATATCAATAAACAGCTCTGCCAGCATGTCAGAGAGCTTTGCTGCTCGCTTAATGTAGAACTCCGGACTGCGACTTTGATAGAAGTTGTGGGCAGATCCCATATGTTCTTTATCTGTAGTATATCCATATCCTACGGTGCGTTTGTGTGTAGCCACACGTTCTCCTCTGATATATATGCGAACCAAACTTCGGGTGTAAATGACATTAGCCTGACTACCGATATGTTGATAGGGTACCGAGTAATAATGTTTATCGCGGGCAAGATATACGCAGTTGTTCAGTGCAACTTTAAGACTGGCATAATACTTTACACTGAAAGCCTCTTTTGGTAGTTCTTTGAGCAGCGGTTTTTCTTCTGCAAGGAACTTCTCCTGCCGGCAGTAATCTTTTTGTTGCTGACGTGTTTGGTTGTGTTCGCGGATTTTCTCTGCAAAAGCACGGTTTATCTCCTCTATGGAGAAGAAGGTATGATCTCGAAGCTTGGCATAAACACGCCTGTAAATTATCTTTACCTCGTTCTCAACGGCCGCTTTGTCTTTGGGCTTAGCCGGGCGGGTTGGCATAACTACAATGCCATAATGATTGGCAAAGTCTTCCATCAACCTGTTTAGATCAGGCTCATAACGGTCTGCTTTAATAACGGCTGCTTTAAGGTTGTCGGGGACAATGATTTTAGGGGAGCCTCCAAGGTGATTTAAGCAGCATATCAGTGCATGAATAAAATCATCGGTTCTTTGCGAGGTGACTGCCTGAATGAAAGTATAATCAGAGTATGGAAGGCAGGCTATAAATACCTGAGCTTGCATCACCTCTCCCGTATTACGATCAATATATGGTACCGTATCACCTGCAAAATCAACCAACAACTTTTCTCCGGGATTATAATGTATTATACTTCCCGGTTTGCGGGCATTGATTACCTGCTGTAAATGATAACAAAACTGAGAGTAGCTATATCCGTCAGGATGATTCTGGCGATATTCCTGCCATATAAGATGTCGGGTTACATGTCTTTTTTTAAGTTCTTTCTCGAAGTAAGGAATCTTATCTTTGAATTCATCAAATCGTGCCTGCTTGTAGGCAGGGTTACCGGCAAATAGAATCCGCTCCAGTTCGGGGTCTTCAAGAGAAAGTAGTTTATCTAAACTATATTCATGATTTTTAATCTTCTGAATATAACTATTTACCGTTCCTTTATAAATACCTAAACTCTGTGCAATCTTGCGGTTTGAGACACCATCTGCGTGAAGACGCAGTATCTGTTTTACTTTACTCATATTAGTTATTATTCCTGCCATACGATTGTGTGATTAGATGATATCTCACAATCTTATGAAAAATAATTAACTAGTGGGTGGATATGCTCCGGAATTTACAAATGATAAAAATCGAGAGAGGTGATTTTTAATATACACTATATATGCATATTAGACGTCAAAAGTGGGTGCATATACTCCGGAATCAAGTGGATTTTCCTGCTATCTAGCTATGCTGGGTGCATATGCTCCGGAATCTGGTGCGTGCCGCCTTTTTCAGCTCATTTTCGCCCTATTATTTTATCATTATGAAAGCTGTGCTGATGATTATCTAACAAAATGATTGATTCTTGATGACTTTGCTGTCTTATAGAATCAATGGATTTTGAACGGAAAGTGGGTGCATATGGGGCGGATTATCTA
>CAYFUQ010000072.1:0-11529 GCA_964346415.1 uncultured Proteiniphilum sp. | reverse complement strand
AAAAAATTGAACACACAATGAAAAAGTTATTTGCAATTTTAGCAATCTTCGGCCTAATGTCTGTAGGATTGCCAACGTATTTGTCAGCACAAGATGCTGCAACTGAGGTAGTAGCCGCTGTTACTGAAGCAGATGCGGGTGGTTTCCACCAAGCCCTTAAAACTAAATTTATCGAGGGTGGTGCAGGCTTTATGGCATTGCTTGCTATCACATTGATTCTAGGTCTTGCATATTGCTTAGAGAGAATTATCTATTTAAGCTTGGCTGACGTTAACCCTAAATCATTATTGAATGAAGTAGGTGCTGCACTTGACAAAGGTGACGCTGAAGCAGCTAAAGACATCGCACGCAACACACGTGGACCCATCGCATCTATCGCATACCAAGGTCTTCTTCGTTTAGACCAAGGACCAGACGCAGTAGAGCGCGCAATCGTTTCATACGGTGGTGTACAAAGCGGTCTTTTAGAGAAAAACCTCTCATGGATTACCTTATTTATAGCACTAGCTCCATCACTAGGTTTCTTGGGTACAGTAGTAGGTATGGTTCAAGCATTTGACGATATTCAAAGAGCAGGTGATATGAGCCCCACAATTGTTGCGGGTGGTATGAAAGTTGCTCTTATTACTACCGTTGGTGGTCTTATCGTAGCACTGATTCTACAAATTTTCTACAACTACATCCTTTCTAAACTTGAAGGAATTCTTAACAGAATGGAAGATGCTTCTATTACACTGTTAGACCAAGTAGTTAAATACAACGTTAAACACAAAAATCTATAATCAACTATGGCTGTAACCAAAATACGCAAAATCTCCAGCTGGACTTTCCTTGCCGCGATCATTGCTTCGCTGGTAGTAATAGGATTGTTCTTGGTGGGAGGTGAAGTAGCGGCTGATAAAAAACTTATTGCTGATTTATATCAGCCTGCATATACCGATATTATGTTGTATTGGGCATACGTATTGCTCGCTGCAACTATTGTACTACTGCTTATTTTTGCAGTTGTAGGATTTGTTCAAAACATGAAGCATAACCGCAAAGGTGCGCTTGGTGGTTTGCTAGTTCTTGTTAGTCTTGTTGCATTACTCGTTGTTACCTACTCAATTGGTAGTGGTGAGCTCTTGAACATTCCAGGATATGAAGGAACAGACAATAATCCTGCAACCTTGAAGATGACTGATATGTGGATCTACAGCATGTACTTCATGCTTGTTTTGAGCATTATCGCAATCATTGCATCTCCTTTACTAAGTAGAAAAAAATAAGATTTATGTCCTAGAAGGACATACTAAAACAAGGATTTTTTATGGCAAAAACAAAAAGAAAGGTTCCCGCGCTTAACGCAAGTTCAATGGCGGACATTTCGTTTCTTTTACTAACTTTCTTCTTGCTGGTATCTAGTATGGACACTGATAGTGGTCTGGCAAGACGTCTGCCACCTCCTCCACAAGACACAGAGAATCTTGCTTCAGTTGAAGTTCAAAGACGTAACCTGTTAGTTGTACTGGTTAACTCCAACAATGAAACAATGGTTGCATCACAAGGACAAACCGAATGGTACTCAAACGAAGCTGAATTACTGGGTAGAGGCGGTAAAATGGCATTAAAAGAAAAAGTGAAAGAATTTGTTTTGAATACTACCAATAGTGAAACACTACCTGAATTAATGGAAGAAGACTTTGGAGCTCCCATTGGTCTTGTTCCGGTATCAGTACAGCACGTGATATCACTGCAGAATGACGCGACAACAAGTTACAAAACCTACATTGCGGTTCAGAACGAACTAGTAAGAGGTTATAACGAGCTACGTCAGGCTGGCGCTATGAAGTATTTCAATACAGATTACGAAGATCTATCGCAAGAGCAAAAGGAACAAATCAACAAACTGTATCCGCAGAAGATTTCTGAGGCAGAACCTAAAAACTTTATGAAAGCCGATTAATATGGGAAAATTTAGACAAAGTGGTGGACGTGAAATGCCGGAGCTAAATACAGCTTCGATGCCCGACTTGGTATTTGCCATCTTATTCTTCTTCATGGTTACAACGACCATGCGCTCAGAAACACCTATGGTGAAAATGCATTTACCTACAGCAACTGAAACTCAAAAACTGGAGAAAAAATCTCTGGTAACTTATATCAATATTGGGCCCCCTATGGATACCAAATTTGGTACCGGAACGCAAATGCAATTGAATGACAAGTTTGCTGAAGTTGAAGATATTCAAGATTACATTGCACAGGAAAAGTCAAGTATGAATGAAGCAGATCAACAGTTGATGACCGTTTCTATAAAAGCGGATGAAGACACTAGGATGCGATATATCAGTGATGTAAAGCAGGCATTAAGAAAAGCTTATGCACTTAAGATTAGCTATTCTGCACGACAGGCGGATAACTAAACTTACAAATGACAAATATTTAGAAAGCCGGAACATTTAATGCTCCGGCTTTTTTGTATAAATACTTGATACCAACTTTATCTCTCTCTAATCCATTTCATAACATTTGCAGGTGGTCTCTTGTTTAATAACTCATTCTTCATAAAGTCCATATATGGAGCTACATGGCTAAAGAATTTATAATAACCTTTACACAGATAGTTTAATCCTGCATTACCATATTTATCGTTCACAAAACGGTTCTTAGGACACTCACCATAGCAGGCAAATAAAAACTCACACTCTCTACACTGTTGAGGCAAAGCATCAAACTTATCATTGCCAAATTTTAGCTGCTTTTCAGAATACATCATTGAAGTCAAAGAAGTACCATTGATATTACCCAGCCAATATTCCGGAAAGACATAATGATCGCACGCATAAACGTCACCATTAAACTCCATTACTCCTGCATGCCCACAAGTTTTAGCCATAGTGCACAACCCCGGCTGCTCTCCTATCCAATTAGCTAGAGTAGAATCGAATATTTGAATAAAAATCTTCCCAACATCCTCTTTCACCCACTCATCAAAAACAGAACACAGAAAAGTGCCCCATTTATCTGGTGAAACACTAAAGTGGGCAAGATCAACATCCTTTGGACTATCCTTGGCAGTCGCTAGTTTTAATGGACTATTTGTTTTTTTAAGTCGTTCAACAATGGGTGTAAACTGAATAAACTGTGCACCTATCTCTTTAAAAAAACTATAAAACTCCAGAGGATAATCGACATTGTAATCATTCACAACAGCCATTATATTGTACTCTACACCATGTTTTTGCAAAAGGCGAATCCCCTTCATTACCTTGTGAAAAGAAGGGCGTCCCATTCTGTCACGTCGGTACTCATCATGAAACTCCTGTGGACCATCTATTGAAATACCGACCAAAAAGTTATTCTCTTTAAAGAACTTACACCAATCATCATTCAATAAAGTTCCATTAGTTTGAATAGAGTTATCAATCTGTCTGCCGACACCATGTTTCTTTTGTAGTTCAACAGCTCTTTTGTAGAAGCTGATTGGTCGCATAAGAGTTTCTCCTCCATGCCATGTAAACATAACTTGTGACATAGTTTGTGATTCAATATACTGCTTAATAAACTTCTCAAGCAGCGCCTCACTAAGCACATGCCTATTAGCATCTCCATAAAGATTTGCCTTTTCAAGATAATAACAGTAATCACAATCAAGATTACATTGCGAGCCTATTGGCTTAAGCATAACATATAGAGGTTTTGAAAATGGCGCAAATGTAGACATATCAATTTTATTTATAGAACAAAGATAAACAATTCGTAATAGTTATTGGTTTAAGGTTCTACGATTAACATTTATTGAAATTATAACAATATGAGAAAAGAAGATTTATTACAAACGGGTATATTTATACTAAGAGTTGGAATAGGTATCACAATGATGCTTCACGGAATTCCTAAACTAATGGCAGGACCTGAAATGTGGACCGGATTGGGTAGTGCAATGGGCAATTTAGGAATTAACTTTGCACCCACGTTTTGGGGCTTAATGGCTGCCATTGCAGAAGGAGTAGGAGGACTATTACTTGTTTTGGGACTATTTTTCCGTCCAATCACACTAATGCTAGTATTCAATATGATAGTAGCCACAATGATGCACGTATCACAAGGCGACGGATTCATGGGATACAGCCACGCTCTTGACCTTCTTATCGTCTTTGCTGCACTATTCTTCATAGGTGCAGGGAAATACTCACTAGATGCAAAGGTGTTACCTAAAATAGCATAACATCCACTCTAAACATTACAAAACAAAAACCCCTTTTTCAATAATTGAAAAAGGGGTTTTTGTGCTTATTAATTTATACTGAATAACATTGTTTTTCATAAAAAAAGGGTAAGCTTACTATATCGCGCCGCTACAACCAAATACCCTTGCTTCGGTCAAGACCTGGGGGATTCTTCGGGAGCTGGCCGTATAGGACTTACCCAAGTGCAAAGATACGAACTTTTTTTTAGATACAAAATAATACCTGAGATTTTCTCAAATAGAAGGCTTTTGCTACCTTTGTGATTATTAATATAAAACTAAGAAACGAGTATTCAATCATCAGCATTCAGCTCGATTGATAAATACAAAATTCTGAATAACACACTTAATAAATAATTGTATGAATATAGTAGAAAGATTTATCAAGTACGCAAAAATTGACACGCAATCTGACGAGAACAACACGCAAACACCCAGTACGCAAAAACAATTTGACTTGGCCCGCGAGGTAGAGCGCGAAATGATTGATATGGGTCTTGAAGACGTATCATTAGATGAAAACTGTTATTTAATGGCAACACTTCCGGCTAATACAGACAAGGAAGTACCGACCATCGGCTTTGTTGCGCACTTCGACACCAGTCCCGACATGAGTGGCAAAAATGTAAACCCAAGAATTGTGGAACAATATGATGGTAAAGACATTGTTCTGAACAAAGAACAAAACATAGTATTGTCACCTAATGACTTCCCTGAACTATTAAAGTTTATTGGAGACGACCTTATTGTTACCGACGGAACAACTCTCCTGGGAGCAGATGACAAAGCAGGTATTGCTGAAATAATGCATGCCATGCAATATCTCATAGATCATCCCGAAATAAAGCATGGTAAAATCAGAATCGGTCTAACCCCCGACGAAGAAATAGGCAGAGGTGCAGACAAATTTGATGTTGAAAAATTTGGAGCTGAGTGGGCCTATACTATGGATGGAAGTGAAATTGGCGAACTTGAATATGAAAACTTTAATGCTGCCGCCGCTAAAATAACCATTCAGGGAAGAAATGTGCATCCGGGCTATTCAAAAAATAAAATGATAAATGCCCTACACGTAGCCAGTGATCTTGTGCAAATCTTACCTGTAAACGAGCGTCCAGAGTATACTGAAAAGTATGAAGGATTTTTTCACTTGATTGGCATTAATGGTACAGTGGACGAAGCTACTGTAACATATATTATTCGTGACCACAGCATGGAGATATTTGAAAGAAGAAAACGACAGATGCAACAAGCTGTTGAATATCTCAATACACGTTACGAGAATCGACTAACACTCGAAATGCGCGACCAATACTACAACATGCGCGAAAAGATAGAACCTGTGATGCACATAATCGACATAGCACACCGTGCCATGGAAGAAGTGGGAATAACACCCATTGTGAAGCCAATCCGTGGAGGAACTGACGGAGCACGCCTATCATTCATGGGACTACCCTGCCCCAATGTGTTTGCAGGTGGCATGAACTTCCATGGTCGCTTTGAATTCTTACCCATCCGTGCACTCGAAAAAGCATCTGAAGTGGTAGTAAAAATCGCAGAATTAGTAGCAAAATAAATCCATTAACAACCATAATAAAATGAAAAAAACACCTTTTACAGACAAGCACATTGAGCTTGGAGCCAAAATGCATGAATTTGCAGGCTACAATATGCCTATTGAATACAGTAGCGGCATTATAAACGAACACATGACTGTTGTCAACAATGTAGGAGTATTTGATGTGTCTCACATGGGTGAGTTTTGGGTAAAAGGGCCCAAAGCTCAAGAGCTTATCCAGAAAATCACCAGTAATGATATATCAAAACTTGAGATTGGCAAAATCCAATACACTTGTTTGATGAACGACACAGGGGGCATTGTTGATGATTTACTCGTCTATCATTACGAAGACGAAAAATACATGATGGTAGTAAATGCATCAAATATCGAAAAAGACTGGGCATGGTGTCAGAAAAACAACACCATGGGTGCCGAAATAGAAAATGCATCAGACAAAACAGGACTGCTGGCCGTTCAGGGGCCAAAAGCAGCTGCCACAATTCAAAAACTCACAGATATTAACTTATCAGACATTCCCTACTACACCTTTGTAACAGGCAAGGTAGCCGGAATCGACAACGTTATTATTTCCAACACAGGATATACAGGCGCAAGTGGATTTGAGTTATATTTCTATCCTGAGTACGGAATAAAAATGTGGGATGCCATATTTGAAGCAGGAGCAGAGTTTGGAATCAAACCAATAGGTTTGGGTGCACGTGATACTTTGCGCCTTGAAATGGGATTCTGTTTGTATGGAAACGAGCTTAACGAAGAAACAACTCCTCTTGAAGCCGGACTTGGCTGGATTACCAAGTTTGTGGACGGCAATAACTTCCTGTCGCGCCACATTTTAGAAAATCAAAAAGAAGAAGGTATAAAACGTAAACTATTTAGTTTCAATTTAATTGATAAAGGAATTCCCCGTACAGGATACGAAATCATAAACTCCGATGATGAAGTGATTGGCGAAGTAACCTCCGGCACTATGTCACCCGTTTTGAAAGTAGGAATTGGGCTTGGTTTTGTTTCTCCTGAATATACAAAAGTGGGAACAGAAATCTACATCAAAGTAAGAAACCGAAAGCTAAAAGCAGAGGTCATAAAACTTCCCTTTAGGAAATAAAGCATTCAAAAGATTTTTCACTATTAAAAGTCCTTTTCTGTATTGAAAAGGACTTTTATATGTAAAATAGTAAAAATCACCTTAAATCTTTGTACTTTTGCAATTCCTAAAATTTTGAAGATCAAAGTTGAAGTCACGTAAAGTATGAGCAAAACGAAACTGATTACCAATACCTTTTTCGCAATAGGTATAGCATTCCTTGCTTTCCTGATATATAAGATAGGCATAGATGTTATTTGGGACAACATAAAACTCACCAAGTGGTGGTTCTTTGGCATTGTTGGCATTTGGGGTGTAGTATATCTAATTAATGCAGTATCTTTTAATACAATTATAAAAGATGGTAGTGAAGAGTCTAAATCAGTTTCATTTCTTAATGTATTCAAACTCACTATTAGTGGCTACGCCATCAATCAAATTACGCCCATGGGGCTACTAGGAGGTGAACCTTACCGAATCATGCAGCTAAAACCAAAGCTGGGTATACAAAAGGCTACTTCATCAGTATTGCTATATATGATGATGCACATTGTTTCTCATTTCATTTTTTGGATAATTTCAATTCCCCTTCTATTTCTAGTTGTTCCAAACATAGCCCCCTCGCTTAGAATCATACTTACCATTGGGGGAGTTGCATCATTTTTACTCCTTTACTGGTCGTTCACTGTATATTCAAAAGGATTCATCGTCAAAGCATTGACTATATTAAGCAGACTTCCCCTCGTTGGTCGCAAAGTCAGAACATATTACAGACTTCATGAAGATAAAATCAAGCAAATGGATTATCTGATTGCTGACTTATACAAAAACAGGAAGAAAGATTTTATAAAATCACTATCAATCGAACTATTCTCGCGCTACGTGCAGTGTATCGAAATAATATTCATGCTTATTGCAATCGGCGTTCCAATTACTTTCACTAAAAGCGTTATTGTAGAATCTATTCAGTCATTGGTTGGAAATCTATTCTTCTTCATGCCTATGCAACTTGGCGCACGTGAAGGCGGATTCCTTATCGTATTTGGATTATTGGCTTTGCCCGCAGCACACGGAGTCTATGTCAGCCTGTGTATGAGAATCAGAGAATTAATCTGGTCTGCAATAGGCATCAGCATCATTAAGCTAAATACAAAAAATAGCTAATAAACTTTTTTGACATCTCCTGCTTGCCAATTCTCCACATACAACATAATATATAACAGAGATAATTGACAATTTCTGAGAAACCTCATTATCTTTGTATTTATAAAACAGATAGATAATGAATAAAGAATATTTGCTGGGCATGACCTTGTCAGAACTTCAGGATGCTGTTCAAAAGCTGGGACTGCCTAAATTTACAGCCAAACAAATTGCAGATTGGGTTTATGTGAAGCGCATAAAATCAATCGATGATATGACCAACATATCAATCAAAAACAGAGAAGCACTCAAAGAACACTACGACGTAGGGAGAGTAGAACCTATGGATGTAAAAACCTCTGTTGACGGCACTCAGAAAATGCTTTTCCCTGTCAAGACCGGCAAATATATTGAGACCGTTAATATTCCGGAGAATGACCGACTGACCATCTGTGTTTCATCACAAATTGGATGTAAAATGGATTGCAGCTTTTGTATGACCGGCAAAATGGGATTTATGGGCAACCTATCTTCCAACGAAATTATCAATCAGGTATATTCAGTGCCCAATTCAGAATCGATTACCAATTTGGTGTTTATGGGTATGGGCGAACCACTCAACAACTACGACAGTGTAAAGAAGTCAATCGAAATACTTACTGCCGATTATGGATTAGGCTGGAGTCCCAGAAGAATAACGCTCTCCACCATTGGCATTATTCCCAAACTTAAAGAGTTTCTTGACGAAAGCAGATGCCACCTTGCGGTCAGCCTGCACAGCCCAATATCAGAGCAGCGTTTGGAACTGATGCCCATCGAAAGAATATACAATGCAAACGACATTATCCAACTTCTGGAGGAATATGACTGGAGCGGACAACGCCGTCTTTCCTTCGAATATATCATGTTTGAAGGACTCAACGACTCATTACTCCATGCTCGCGAACTTGTAAAACAGTTAGCCCGCCTTGATTGTCGTGTCAATTTGATTAGATTTCATAAAATACCGGGCAGCGACCTCGCACCACCCACTGAAGAGGTAATGATTCGCTTCAGAGACTTCGTCTCCTCAAAGGGTATAACCTGCACAATACGTGCTTCACGCGGAGAGGACATCTATGCAGCATGCGGCATGCTATCAACAAAAAAGAGCGAAGAATAATCACGGTATACTAATCAAGTTAATAGAAATTTGAAATAAAATATTTCTCAAATTCACATATTATCGTAACTTTGTTACAATTCATCTAATAAATAAGGCATTATGAGATTTACAACGTTTTTAATAACAATATCAGCACTTGTTCTTACTTTGACATCGTGTGAGGGAGGGGCATTTATGAGTGCTTCATCAGCAAACAGCGAAGTGCTTGTCATCATGGACAAAGACGCATGGGAAAGTGAAGCAGGTCGTGCCGTATATGACGTGCTTAACTCACCCACGAAAGGGTTGCCACAAAGAGAGCCCAATTTTAAGATTCTCCATATCACACCGGAGAACTTCACAAGCACATTTAAAATGGCTCGCAATATAATCATACCCGAGATTTCTGAAATATATTCTGAAACAAAAGTCTCGTCTGAGATTGATAAATATGCCTATGGTCAAATAATTATGACTGTGAAAGCACCCGATACCATCTCATTTATCAACTATTTAAAAGAAAACACAGAGATGATGGTCAATTACATAATTGACAAAGAGATGGAGCGTAATGCTAAATGGCTCATCAAAGACTCAGACGCACCTCAATCGCGCATACAACAAGTATTTGGCATCAATATTCACTATCCGAAAGGATTGCCAAATATCTCAGAACACCCCAACTTCTACTGGGCAACCAACAACGCAGCTCGAGATCGAAGAGATGTTGTTATTTATCAGTTTCCTTACACATCTGAAGATGTGTTCGAAAAAGACTCACTAATTGCCATTCGTAACGAAATATTGGGCAAATATATCACCGGCTCATTCGATGCAAAAATGACTACAGCCATACAATCTTACAACCCCGACTATCGAAAGATGGAATACAACGACCTATTTCGTGCTGAGCTTCGCGGCTTATGGGAAATGTCGTCTGATATGATGGGAGGACCATTTGTTAGTCATGCTTTCGTTAACGAAAAAACGAATATGGTGGTTGTGGTAGAAGTATTTGTGTATGCACCTGAAAAAAACAAACGAAATTTGATTCGAAATATGGAATCAGCTCTTTACACCATTTCAATAAAGGAATAAATAACAATCCGACACACAGATTAAACAAATACTTTAGCATTGCTAATATGCATAATACAAACATTATAGAAATTACATATACAACTAAGAACTAATTATATACAAATGTCTGAACAACAAATAAAAGTAGGAATAACGCATGGTGACATCAACGGCGTGAGTTACGAAATATTACTAAAAACATTCAACGATAAACGACTGCTGGAACTATTTACCCCCGTTATTTACGGCTCTTCAAAATCGGCATCATATCACAGAAAGGCATTAGATCATGCCCCTGTGCATTTTAATATTATTCAAAACTCTGATGCAGCATCCGAAGGGAAGATTAACCTGGTTAACTGCGTAAAAGAAGAAGTAAAAATTACGCTTGGAGAATCGTCTCCCGAGGCAGGAGAATCTGCCTTTATGTCGCTGGAAGCTGCGATAAAAGACTTGAAAGACAACAAAATTGATGTACTTGTAACTCTGCCTATAAATAAAGATAGTATTCAGAGTGACGAATTCAAGTTCCCGGGACACACCGAATATCTCGAAGATCGTTTTGCTGACGAGAACAGCAAATCACTAATGATATTGGCTAACGACTCACTCAGAGTAGCAGTCGCAACCACGCATATGCCAATATCAGAAGTACCCTCAAATCTCTCCAAAGAGCTTATAGTGGAGAAGATTAAGACACTAAATCACACACTAAAGCGTGATTACAGAATTGAGATACCCCGAATAGCAGTGCTTGGACTAAATCCTCATGCCGGCGAAAACGGTCTGTTGGGCACAGAAGAGCAAACCATCATTTCTCCGGCCATCAAGGAGTGTCAGGACGCCGACATATATTGTGCCGGTCCCTACTCTGCCGACGGATTCTTTGGTACCGGCAATTATAAACGCTTTGATGCAATACTTGCAATGTATCACGATCAAGGACTTATTCCTTTCAAGACAATTGCTATGGATTCAGGAGTAAACTTTACCGCAGGACTGCCAATTGTAAGAACCTCACCCGACCACGGCACCGGCTTTGATATAGCAGGCAAGGGAGAAGCATCGGAAGAGTCGTTCCGACAGGCAATATACATGGCTATAGATATTTTCAGAAGTCGTCGCGATTACGATAAGGCACGGGAAAACCCACTGCCAAAACTATTCTTCGACCGTGGCAAAGACGAATATATCGACTTAAGCAAAGAAGAACCAAACTCATAATAATACAATCCCAATAATGGATGTATCACAAAAATAAT
>CAYFUQ010000071.1:0-11754 GCA_964346415.1 uncultured Proteiniphilum sp. | reverse complement strand
TCCACTCTGTTTTAATTAGGACACAAAGGTAGATAATTATGTCAAACAGCAAAGAGTTAGCGAGTTAATTTTTTAAAATGCAGAGTTTTACCCTCTTTATTAACAAACTCTCTCATAAATAGACTACCTTTGGCACTTTATTACAAATACATATCCTCCCGCAAAATTCTAAATGATGATTTAGATTGGGAATTAAAAGATTGAATGATGCAATTTGAAGAACTTAATATTATAGAGCCTATCCTAAAGGCGCTCAAAGAAGAGAACTACAGTGAACCCACCTCCATACAAGAAAAATCTATACCAATTATACTAGACAGAAAAGATGTTTTAGGCAGTGCACAAACAGGAACCGGCAAAACGGCAGCATTCGCAATACCTATCCTGCAGCACCTATATCTCGACAGACAACAACAAAACAAACCGCGAACAATCAACGCATTAGTTATAACCCCAACCCGTGAGCTGGCAATTCAAATTGGCGAAAGCTTCACAACCTACGGCAGATACACAGGGCTGAGAAACACCGTAATCTTCGGGGGAGTAAAACAAGGGAACCAAACCAGTGCACTCAAAAGAGGAGTAGACATACTTGTAGCAACCCCCGGCAGACTTTTAGACCTGATGAACCAGGGACTTGTAAGACTCAACGATATAGAATACTTCGTGCTGGACGAAGCCGACAACATGCTCGACATGGGCTTTATTCACGACATCAAAAAGATAATTGCCAGCCTGCCCGTCAAACGTCAGTCACTGTTCTTCTCAGCCACAATGCCCGACAATATCGTTGGACTCTCAAGAACAATACTAAAAAGACCCGTCAAAGTAGAAGCAAGTCAGGTATCCTCAACCGCCGACACAGTACAGCAATACCTCTACTACACCAACAAGTCTGACAAAACTGAACTTCTAGCCCACATACTCGACGAGCACAACATAGACCAGGTGTTAGTCTTTTGCCGAACAAAACACGGTGCAGACAGAGTGACCAGAAACTTAAATAAAAAACGAATCAACTCAGCCGCCATACATGGCGACAAAGCACAAAACTCACGACAGAGAGTCCTGCAGCAATTCAAAGACAGAGAATTAAGAGTTCTGGTAGCAACCGACATCGCTGCACGAGGCATCGACATCAACAAACTAAAATTTGTAATCAACTTTGACATTCCCAACGTGCCCGAAACCTACGTACACCGAATCGGACGAGGAGGCAGAGCCGGCGACGAAGGCATTGCAATATCAATCTGCGAGCCCGAGGAAAATGTTTACATAAAAGATATAGAAAAACTTATCACCCAAAAGATAGAAGTCATATCCGACAACCCCTTCCCTCAAACCGACACCCCGATGACCAAAGAAGAGCGGAGAGAGTTTGAGAAAGAAAAGAACAGAAGGAAACAGGAGTTCTTCGCAGCCAGAAAAAAGAAAAGAGACGGCGCAACACCAAAATCCAACCCACGCAACAAGAGGTAATTAACAAAACTCCCGAAAGGAAAGCAAAATGACAAATCACGAACGCATGCAATCAATACTCGATAAATTCGACATCACATCACTCAACCCGATGCAGGAAGAGACCGGCAGGGTAATCAGAAGCAAAAAAGATCTTGTACTACAGTCCCCCACCGGAACCGGCAAGACACTTGCCTTCCTTCTCCCCCTGATAGAAACCATCGACACCGACTGCACAGAAATCCAAATACTCATCCTTGTACCCTCGCGCGAACTGGCACAACAGATCGAGCAGGTAGCCCGACAAATGGGCGCCGGCATCAAGGTCAACGCAGTATATGGCGGTCGCTCGGGCATGCAAGACAAAATTGACCTCAAACAACGCCCCGCCATACTCATCGGAACACCCGGCCGCGTGGCCGACAGAATCAGGAGAGACAACCTCCCCTTAGAATATATACACACACTTGTGCTCGACGAATTCGACAAATCACTTGAAATAGGATTCGAAAAGGAGATGATTGAAATTATCGACTCCCTCCCCAGCGTCCGCCAGAGAATACTCACCTCAGCCACAAGCGACACAGAGATACCCGCCTTCGTAGGATTACGCAAACCCGTTTTCGTCAAATATCAAGATGACAAAAACTCACTGCTAAGCATCAAAGTAGTCCCCACAGAAGAAAAAGACAAACTGCCCGCCCTAGTAAACACCCTCCGATATATAGGCAACAAACCCGGAGTAGTATTTTGCAACTTCAAAGAAAGCATCGACCGAGTAAGCGACTACCTCACCCAGCACCGTATCAGCCACGAATGCTACCATGGCGGAATGGAACAGACAGATCGCGAACGGGCTCTTATCAAATTCAGAAACGGAACAAGTCAGCTACTCCTGGCAACCGACCTTGCAGCACGCGGACTCGACATTCCCGAAATAGAATATATCCTACACTACCACCTCCCCCCACACGAGAAAGAATATATCCACCGCAACGGACGCACCGCCCGCATGAATCGCAACGGCAGCGCCTACATACTCCAGTGGGAAGGCGAAGAGCTACCCGCCTTTATCAAAAACGAAACGCATAAAGTTGTGCATATCAAAAAGCAAGACAAGCGCAACACGCCTGTCCCCACCAAATGGTCAACCATCTACATCACCGGCGGACGCAGAGACAAAATATCAAAAGGCGACATAGCAGGATTCCTTTTCAAACAAGGCGGCATCAGCAAAGAACAACTGGGAGTTATTGAAGTCAAGCAAGACAGCACCTACGTCGGCGTCCACACCTCAATAGCCAGGAGCCTCATCGCAAAGACCAACAACGAAAGGCTCAAAAAGAAAAAGGTAAGAGTCAGTCTTGTGGAATAGTTTCGAGCGAAACCCTCTCAATCCACATATCAGCCATGCGTTGGTGCCCTGCCGCAGTAGGGTGAACACCATCCCATATCCAATATCCATCCTGCGATGTTGGAGTAGAGTTCAATATCTCATCAAACATCTCCCCGTAAGGCAGATATACAGCACCATAATCCGCGGCAATCTTTTTCACAATATCGGCACACTTGGTAATGGTCTGATTATACTCAGCAAAATCTGTCCGCTCGCGCATACCTCCCTTAAACGCCACAAACGGCGAAGCCAGCACAATCCTCAAATCCGGATTCACTTCCAAAGCCCTGTCAAGCAAGTTGCGATATGTTCTGTCCCACTCATCATAGTCAAACGAGGCAGTCGCACCACTATCCATATACTGCATCACATCATTCACCCCCACCAACACCGACAAAACATCAGGCCCTATATCAAGCACATCCTCCTGCCATCGTCCCTCCAGATCCTTCAACGTATTACCACTAATCCCCCTGTTAAAAAACTCATACTCACACTCCGGAAAATTTCCCATATAATGCGAAGCACACAAAAACATAAACCCATGACCATATATATGATTCATATCCCACAAACTCCGTTCCGCAGAAGGCTTAGCATCCCCACCGCCCCAATTGCCGTCAGTAATTGAATCACCAATAAACAAAACCCTCGGTCCCGACGACTGCAGCACAACAGATACAAGCATCAGTGCCAGCGATGTGAAGATAAATTTGAATGACAATACTCTTTTCATGATCTATGTGCTTTAAATATTAGGGTTGATATTATTGTACCTCAAATGTAGTTAGATTATTTGACAAAATACAATTTAAGAGTTTCAAATATCAAAGATAGCTATTATTAAAACAAACACGACAAATGTTTGATATTTCAATCAAACATAGTACATTTGTATGAAATAACAAACACTAACCTGGTATGAGCAGCAAGAAACAAATAATATTCCCACAACATCAGCGTATATTAGAGCAGATGGGAGAAAGTTTAAAGCTGGCGCGCAAACGCCGCAACCTCACCGCAACACAAGTTGCAGAACGTGCCGGCGTAGCTCGCTCAACTCTCTATTTAATAGAAAAGGGAGACGCAAGTGTAGCAATGGGTTCATATTTCAATGTTCTCAGAGTCTTAGGTCTGCAAAACGACATATTGAAGTTAGGTGCAGACGACGAGTTGGGAAGAAAGTTACAGGATATAGAATTATTAAAATAAAGATGAAGGCAGCATCTCATCTAACAAATGGATAGAACAACTAATAGCCCCCGGGTCATCATTAGGTGGTGCTCGGCCAAAAGCAAATATTCTTGATGTCAATAAAGAACTATGGATTGCAAAGTTCCCCTCCAAAAATGACACAATAGACAAGGCTGCATGGGAATATTTGGCACACTTACTGGCAATAGAAGCCAAAGTAGAGATGTCAGAGTGTAAGATAGATAAAATAACCGGCGCACATCACACTTTCTTCACCAAACGATTTGACAGAAATAAACACCAGCGAATCCACTTTGCTTCAGCCATGACCATGACTTCCAACAACGAAGACACCATTCGAGAGCATCATGCAAGCTACTTAGACATAGCCGAGTTTATAAGCAATTACGGTGCCAATGTAACAGAAAACCTGCATCAACTTTGGCGAAGAATCATTTTCAGCATAGCAATTTCAAACACAGACGACCACCTGCGCAACCATGGATTTATACTTACTGACAAAGGTTGGGTTCTATCACCCGCCTATGACCTCAATCCTTCTATTGACAAAAGCGGCTTAGCCCTCAACATTGATTTAAACAACAATGCTCTGGACTTCGAATTAGCAAAAAGCGTTGGTGAATACTTCAGATTAAATGAAGCACAAATGAACAATATCATTGAAGAAGTGTCTCACAGCATAAGCAAATGGGAAGAGAAAGCATCTTCCATTGGCATTTCACGTAAAGATCAGAAGTTGATGGCAGGAGCATTCAATATATATTAAGCCAAATGTAGTTAGCTTATTTGACAAAATATAATTTAAGAGTTTCAAATAACACTGTCCTTTATTCTTCATCAAAAAACTTTATCGTGACTTATTCATTATACATATATATAGTTTTTCGATTTTATTTTATTACTTTTGTTTGATTATAAAAGCAATGCGATATGACAACAGTTATTATTGAAGAAAACAGCCTGCAGGCAAAACAGCTTCTTTAATACCTCAAGACGTTGCCATTCGCTACGGTTATTGAGAAGAAAAGTTTTGAAGAAGCTGCAGAAGAGTGTAATGCAATTTCAGTCGATGAGTTCTTTGATGAGCTGGACGACAATATAAGAAAACGTTTCGACAATGCGAGAGGTTAGAATATAAAGTATTGTTAGAAGCAAAATTACCGAACTATAAGCTTTTACTATTTCCAATACCTGAGAGACAGATATTGTATCAAATCGCTATACTTTTGTTTATCAATATTTGAGAGTAGTTTTTCAGGTGATATAATTTTATATTTATCTTGATTCTTCAAGTAATTAGTCCAGGTTTTTTCCATTCCATTGTCACTAACCAGATATTTATGGTCAAGTAAATCTGTGTTTTCTTCAGGGATGATATGGGCATGAATAAAGTCATCAGCCTTTATTGTTTCTCTATCCTTATTAATACACATTTGTTCTGCCCAAAGTGTTTGTCGCATAAGTTGATAGAAAGGTTCAAAGAAATATACGGAGCTTTTGTATTCTTTCATCTCTTTCAGTGCTTTCAGTTGCCTTGAGGAGTCAATCAGTTTCGGATAACGTCTCAATCTTTCTTCGCCCTTTTTTCCTCCATCACCCTTAACTCTATCCTCAATAGACAAATCTTCATTCTCATGGTATTTTTCGGTGTACTTCCACTCAATTGGAATTAGAATATTTCTTCCATCTTTATGTTTTCCGTAAATCAAAGCATCCACTGAAGTGCAATATGAACCGCGCGATTTGCTTTTTTCGTTTAGATGATCATTGTCACTTACCACTTCAAATGATATAAATGCCGGGAAAAACTTGTCTGTCTCAATTTGCATAACATCTTCGATTTCGGGACAAATTACTTGTGCTATGGTGAGAACTGCTGCTTTGTCGTACCTGAGCGGGTACAGGTGATTGAGGCAGGACACTTGAGAGGAGATAGACACTCCAGAGGGTGTGTGATTATCCTTTATATCATCCAATGTGTCGTGCTTCCAAAAAGATATTTTATTTGCTTTAAAATACTCTATAACTTGTTCACGTATATCTAAAAAAAGATTATTTATAGAAGGTGAAATCGCAATTTCTTTATTGAAATTGATAAAGTGGTTTCTAATTTGTTGCTTTTTATAATTCATTGTACTTTATAAAATTATATGTTATACCATTCCTTTCCAATAGACTTTTTATATTATCTATTCTTTCCTATTGATCTTTACTTATTAGATATAATTCCGTCTTTAATTAATCGTTCATCATTATCCCTTCTTTGTTTGCGGTAGTCATTCCCAGTCATAGTCTTTGTGATTTACAATATCAGTAATTACTAAATTTTCAATCGTTTGATCTGAAAAAAGGAAGTTTACATGAATATTCTTGTTCTCTTTGTCTGTAACATCACCAAAGGTGTCTTCTACTTTTGCCTTTGAAGATAATCTCTTGCACCCCCATCTTTTCTCTTTGAACAAATACCCCGCCATGGTTTGCTTTGGGGAACTTTTATTATCACTTTCAGTATTGTTTAGAGTTATGATGTAAAACTCGTAATTAGTAATATTGTTAGATTTAATGCCGTGTAATGAAGTCGGAACGACTATACCGAGATTGACCTGACTCTTAATAATTTCAACTATTTCCTTTTTCATAGATTCAAAATAGTTGTTTACTGTAAAAGTATGAAAGTCATGTATGTGTTTATAGACGCCGCTTTCTCCTCCAATTGCATTGCGACCATATTTGAGTTCAATAAAGGCAACAGTGTGAGGTTTCTCTTTTGAAATGGCAATAATGTCAAACCTGCCGTTGAATTTTGCATCATCCTTTTTTGTTTGACTTGCAAACGCTTTTTTCCATTCAATATCCAGGCAATACCACTTTGAATTTGGGTTGCTGTTGTTTAGAATAACCAACTTCGATTGGGCCTTTTTCTCATCAGATATCCTTTTGTTGCTATTAGCTTGTATAGTGTCGAAATCTTCTAATAGTTGATTTATATCTACCCTGAAACGCTTATCTTTACTTTTACTATCGTAGTGGTTACCATCTAAATAGTATTTATCAATTTCACAAACGATTCTCTTCTCCTTTTCTCCTCTTGGCTTTTTATATTCCACTTTTGAGATACTATCGCAGTTATAATAGATATTAAGGTAATTGTTGCGAACTCCAATAAAGAGTTTGTCTTTGTTTTGCTGATATAAGTTAGACAATTTGCTTTTCATGAAAGTTCCGGCAAATTCAGAGCTTATTCCTCTTGTTAATTTCTTTTGTGCTGCCATGTCATTGATATTTTTCCTAAAGATATAAAGAAATATTATTACCGCCAATCCACAGCGATAATAATATTGTTCTCAATGAATTACACCTCAATTACTTTCACGATTTTACCCATTTCCTTCGCTTTTCTGATAGAATCGTGAGTTCCTCTGCTTGTTGCAGTAGGAAAGGCAAATACGATATCGGCGTTTTCAATAATTGTGGTATTCCTGAGCGGTCCGGCACCCCTGCCATACCTTGCCCAATCAGCTTTGAATTCCACAAACGGGATTTGATGTTTCTCGGCAAACAATCTTGCCAGCGTATCCGCCCCCTTTGCACCTCCGGACACTACTTTTTCGATTTTGTCAACGCTAATGCGCTTTAAAATTTCATGTTCAAGTTTTTCAAAATCGGTAAAATCTCTTGAACCTACAATTGCTACCCTCATATAAAAGAACATTTATGATTGAGGTGCAAAGTAATGAGCTCACTGTGCCAATTTCAGGCACACTAAATATATTTGTGAGATTATTTATACCGATTTCTAATATTTTCTATTTTTTGTATCATCTCATCACGCAGAGATTCTGGTGAGAGGACCTCAATATCGTCAGCGGAGGAAAGCAGCTCTCGTATAAAATCAGATGTCGGTGCAATATAATATTGGAAAACAGAATAGTGGTCGGTTGTATCCACCTCTTCCTGAGAGTGGTGCAATGGCAACGTTCTAAGGTATTTACAATGCGACCTGAAAACCTTTAGCTTCACAATACATGGCTTTATGTGAGGATAAACAGCAATGCCAAAGTTATTCTCGAAGTACTCTTTGGGGTTGAATGCCTTAGGTATCTTGAATTTGGTTGTAGTCGATTGCAAAGATACAATTCTGTCAAGTGCATATCTTCGGATTTCATCTAAAGCAGAGTTCTCAGCAATAAGATACCAGCGCTGACGAAAAATCTTCAAACAAAGTGGCTTGATTTCAGTCATCTCTATTTCTTCGTCCATCCAAAAGGGGCGGTAATTTATATCCAAACACACTCCGTCCTTCATCGACTTAATAATTGGCGAAAGAAATTGCTGCCCCGATGGGACCTCCTCAAGTAAAATACGATCCTTGATTGACTGGCTCTCATGGATAAGATTGCTAACTGTAAAGGTATTTAGCAGCCACTTTCGCAGGTCGTCATCCAAGCCCGTCTCAATAAAGTACCTGTTATACCCATCGCATCCAATATTGATATCAAACAGGTCTTCTATTTTATTGCGATAATTGTGAAATGTGCGTCTTGGCAGATCATTCCCACCACTCCAATCAGTTTGCTTCCATTTTTGATTTATTTCAGCCAAAGTGATTTTGCCAGCATGGTTTATAGTGTCCACAAGCCACACATATCGGTTTAAGATGTTTCCTGCCATAACAATTTGCTGATATTATTGTACCTCAAATGTAGTAAGATCTCCCCATCACCCTACCTCTCCCCCGCCTTAGGATCAGGGCCAAAACGATTATCGCCAATATCACCATCCACTAATGTAAGGATGATATTTACTACAGGCACCAACCACATCCAGCCGCTCCTGCCCACATCGTGCATACGCCTTATAGTTACGCCTATAAGTGGCAACAACACTGCCAGTTGATAAATACCTGCCAATTCATTACTACCGCCCTCTCTTAACAATGCCACTATCAGCGCATTGATAAATACAAACCACCAATACTCTTTTCTGCGTGCGCGGCCATTAAACACCGCGTAGTTTTTGATTACTTTTATATACCAGTTCATAATAAAAAATTTAATTCCTCCCTCTCCTCCTTATCCATCTCCAGAACCACCCCACCCCCGCATACACAACCCCGACCAATAAAGAAATCCACACCAACCCTCCGCTGAAGCCTTTAGAAACGCCCAGCCCTATAAAGAAGATACCTCCAAACACAAGGAAATCATAAATTGCTCGTTTCATAATATTGTTTGTTATAATCATTAGCACTCAAACAGTGTTCAAATGGAGTTTAAACAGTATTTAAATACCATTCAAACAGTGTACTTGATAATATTCTTCACATGATGGTGCTGTTTTTCACAAAGCTGTCTTGCCGCCTTTCATCATTGTTTGGTTAACAAAAAGTCTGTGCGGTTGATTTCTTGCAGACATTAGTCATTCAATCTGTTTTCAATATCCATTTGTTGATGTAAAACTCTAATAATTTCAATTAACTTTTCTTTCTTATTGAGTTTATAGAAAATAAAATGCGATTTCACTTTTGAGCGTAAATAATCCTTTCTTACGTGACTGTAGTCTTTACCGACTTGCGGATTTTTAGCTAAATATTCAATCTCGTCAATTATAAGGTTATAATATCTATCTGCTTGTTCAATTGACCAATTTTCAAATGTATAAAGCCAAATTTTCTCGATATCATGTTGAGCTTCATTACTGATCTTGTACATCATCATTTTGTGATATGCTTTTGATGAAGAGACTTCAACAAGCTGTCTCGATTGAAGTCTTTTACAAAACCTGACTCCTCTCCCTTTTTCAGTTCTTTTACAAGTTCAGCTTTTTTAGCCTCTTCGTGTTCAAACATTCTTAACGCAGCTCTTATAACCTCACTTGCAGAAGTGAATTTTCCGGATTGAATTTGTTGTCTTATGAAAGCATCAAAATAATCTCCTAATAAAATTGAAGTATTCTTTGCCATAATTATAATGTTTTCTCAAAGATACCAATTTCTGGTATTCTATGCAATATATCGAATTAATTTTTGAAGTGGCGGAGAAGTTTTTTGTTAAGGATGCTTTAATAAGTGAACAAGCAGCTATACAATATCACCCCCCCTCAACTTATCGCATCATGCAAATCATCCACATACTTGGGGATATAACTAACCCTATCGTCAAACACACCAGACCAGTCGTATGAGTCGAATGGAGTTTCTTTGGCAATGGTTTCGCGGGTGATGTCGCCGTTTTGGCAAACGTAGTTGATGATGGAGCGGATGTATTCCTGTTGCTCTGCATTCAGCACATTATCTGAAAGGAAGTCGGTAAACTTTTGCATCGCCACATCGCGGTCGATGCCGATTACCGAGCGGATAAACACCGCCACATTGCCACCCGCAAAGCGGTTGCCAACGTGCTTGTCATAATCCTCTTTGGTGCCCAGCTCATTCCAGAAGATGCGTTCCAGCTCCAGGATGTCATTCTCAGTCAGCTTCTCAATGCGCATAATCTTCTGCAACGTCTCGTTGGTGTTAAGGTTCTCAGTCAGAAAGTCCATCACACGCTGACGGTAAGTTGTGGTGATAATAACCGAAGGCGCACCATCCACAGGCGTAATCGTGTCCTCGATATCAACAGTGAAAATCTCCGACTTCTCGCCCACCAAAAACTGCATCAAATCACGAAGCTCCACCCTCACACGCTCCAGCCCGCTCATCGACAGCTTCTTCCAGAACTGTTGCGACATAACTTCCTTAATTACACCAATCTTTTTGGCAACAGCAGGAATAGAAGTCTTGCCCGACAATATCTCGGCAATCTTCATAATCTTCTGCTGACTCTTTGCAGGGTCCACCTCAGGCGAAAGCAACGAAAACATCACAATCAGCACCAGCAAATCAAAACGCTTTGCGTTAATATCTTCACTCACCGGCATAAGCAATGGCGAAACAAAATCCTTCAGTTGCAAAACATCGCCCAAAGTCAGATGCTGCCACACTTCCTCTACCGAATACTTGTCCACATACTCCAATCGCTTGCGCACATCAATGCGACTACGATTTAGCTCCATAACCTGACTGCGCAACTCGTCCGCCAACTGCAAACGATAATTCCTCGCAAAGTTATCCTCCTGAAATTTCAGACCCTGCAACTCAAACACAATATCAGCCTTCACCGAAAACAAACGCTCCGTGAGCGACTGCACAGGCTTCGCCTCCACACCATCGGGACGCTTGCCAAAAAACTCAAAGTTGTTGCAGTAATCAAATATATAAAACTCCTCTTTATCCTTGCCATCGTCAAAGATATTTTCAGACAAGCGAGTGCCGCGCCCAATCATCTGCATAAACTTAATCTTGGAACGCACCACCTTAAAGAAAACCAAGTTGAGAATATCAGGCACATCAATGCCCGTATCCAACATATCCACCGACACCACAATCTGCGGATCCTTGTCGCGCAACTCAAACTTCTCAATCAAACTCTGCGAATAATTCACCGTGTTATCAATCAGCAGACAAAAGTCGGGTCCAAACTTAGGATAAAGCAAATTAAACCGCTCCACAATTCGCACAGCGTGCCTATGATTATAAGCAAAAATAATAGTCTTGCCAATGCGCTCGCCATTCTGCACCTTCAGCCCCTTGGTCATCAGCTCCTGAAGCACCTTATCAATAGTGTCATCATTATATATATAGCGAA
>CAYFUQ010000070.1:0-12332 GCA_964346415.1 uncultured Proteiniphilum sp. | reverse complement strand
GAGCCTCTTGTCGGATTCGAACCAACGACCCCGAGATTACAAATCACGTGCTCTACCAACTGAGCTAAAGAGGCGTTTTATAAACTTGCAACCGTCTCTCTCCATAAGATGGGTGAGAAACGGTCGCAAAGGTAGGTATATTTTTTATATATCCAAAAGTTTTATGTTCTTTTTTCGTCTTTATCTTTCTTTTTTTCTTTTGTTTTAATAATTTGCTTTTCCAATGCTTCAATACATAAGTCTACTGCTTCCTCAAAGGTGTCTGCTGTTTTATTTGCAAAAGCTTCGCCATTTTTAAGACTAAGTTTTATAGAGGCGTCTTTATTTTTTGATGTTTCAGGTTTTACCACTTTGAGAATTATTTCAGCCTTCATGACAGCATCATTAAATTTACTCACCTTATTAACTTTTTTCTCAATAAAAGCTTTTAACTGTTCAGTAGCTTCAAAGTTGATTGATTGAATTCGTAGTTCCATATAATGTCCTCCTATAGTTTATCTGCCCTTGGATGGGCGTGTTGGTATGCTTTTTTTAATTCTTCAAATGTTACATGTGTGTATACCTCCGTCGAGGAAAGGCTTGAATGTCCAAGTATTTCTTTTACCGCAGTTATCTCTGCACCATTGTTTAGCATTTCTGTTGCAAATGAATGACGAAGTATGTGTGGACTTTTCTTTGCCAGTGTTTGTATTCCTTCAAGATATCTATTGACTATATTGTATATCATGTTTGGATAGATAGGGTTTCCATCTTTCTTAACAAACAGAAATGGAGATTTGTTCTCAACTTTTTCATTTCTTATTGTCAAGTAATCATTGACCTTTTCTAAAGTCCTGTCTGAAAGAGGAATCAATCTTTCCTTATTCCTTTTTCCAAGAACTCTAATGGTTTTAGACGATTTGTCAATGTCGATATCTTTCAGTTTGGTAATTTCTGCTCTTCGCATCCCGGTGACATATAATAATTCAATAAGGAATCTGTCTCTTTGTCCTTCAAAGTCATCACTGAAGCATGAATCGTCATCAAGTATTCTCGTTAGGTCTTTGTGGCTGACAAAGCTGGGTATCTCTTTGTCTACTTTTGGTCCTGTTACCTCAAGTGCTGGATTTTTCTCGATGACATTAATCTTTTGCAAGTACTTAAAGAATGATCTTATGGCGCTAAGCTTTCTATTTACACTTCTGGATTTAATTCCTTCGGACATTAGTGTTGAAATCCATATTCTTATTTGATCTCTGTCTACTGTTGTTGGGTCACATTTTTCTCCAGTTTCCTTTTCTATAAATTCTTCGAATTGAGCTATGTCTCTAAAATAAGAAATCTCCGTATGAGAAGAGTAATTTTTCTCATTACGGAGATGTTGTATGAATTTTTCTTTATACATTTCGCAGACTAGTCATGTGTTTGCGAAGTTAAGAAAAATATTTTTGATTTGGAAAACTATTCCTCATTTTCCTGAATTCTTTGCACATAAACTGCGCGTTGCTTTTGTTTACGCTTCTGAACTGAAGGCTTTACAAATGCTTGACGTCTGCGAAGTTCTTTTACCACTCCGGTTCTTTCATATTTGCGTTTAAATCTTTTGAGGGCTCTTTCTATATTTTCGCCATCTTTTACCTGTACTACGATCATTATTTTTTGTCTTTAATTTTTTATTGTTTGTGATTATTGTAAGTCGTGTTGATTTAATAATATAGTATGAGTATTATTACACAACAGTTACTCGACATATATGCACTGAGGCCAATGTCTCTTTCCTTATCATATGTTTATTTTTTCTTGTTTAAAAAATATTACAATAACCCCCTTTCAATTTTGAGGGTGCAAAGATAGTAATTATTATTGTAAACAATTGGTTTGTTGTGATTTTATTTTTAATATGTGATTAGGTATTGCATTGCTTGTCAGCAGGACTATCGTAGTGAATCAAGCAGTTTCTCTAATGAATATTCATCTGATAAATATACGTCCCGAGGTTTGCTTCCCTGAGTTGGTCCGACAATCCCGGATGATTCCAACTGATCCATAATTCTGCCGGCTCTATTATATCCTATTGAGAATTTTCTTTGTAGTAATGAAGTTGAGCCTTGCTGGTGTATGACAATGAGCTTTGCTGCTTCCTCAAACAGTGTGTCTCTTTCGTTTATATCCACCTTTTCACCTCCTTCGCTCATATCAGCCGTGAGAACTTCAGGCAATTCGAATGCAGATTCGTATCCACGTTGTGTTCCAATATATTGAGCTATATCCTCTACTTCTGGCGTATCAACAAATGCACACTGTATTCTTATCAAATGACTACCTTGTGAAAAAAGCATATCTCCACGTCCGATAAGCTGATTGGCCCCCGACTGATCTAAAATGGTTCTTGAGTCTATTTGGGAGGTAACTCTAAACGCCATCCTTGCCGGGAAGTTGGCTTTGATGGTACCTGTAATTATATTTGTGGTAGGGCGTTGTGTGGCGATTACCATATGAATCCCAACTGCACGTGCCTTTTGGGCGATACGCGCAATAGGCATTTCAATTTCTTTGCCTGCAGTCATGATAAGGTCACCAAACTCATCTATAACAACTACAATATATGGCAAGTATCTATGTCCTTTATTTGGATTCAGTCTTCTTTTTATGAATTTCTCGTTGTACTCTTTTATTGCTCTTACTTTTGCGCGCATTAGTAGCTCGTATCTGTCATCCATCTCTTTGGTTAAAGAATTGAGCGTTTGGGTCACTTTTGTTACGTCAGTTATAATAGCTTTATCGTGGTCTGGCAGTTTTGCCAGGTAGTGGCGTTCTATGGTGGAATAGATATTGAATTCAACCATTTTGGGATCAATAAGCACCATTTTCAATTCAGAAGGATGCTTTTTGAACAGTAAAGACGTGATTATTGCGTTTAATCCAACAGATTTACCCTGCCCCGTTGCACCTGCTACAAGAAGATGGGGCATTTTGGCTAAGTCAAAAATAAATACCTCATTAGTAATGGTCTTGCCAAGTGCTACAGGTAAGTCATAGGTGCACTCCTGAAATTTTGAAGAGGCAATTACTGACTTCATGGATACAATTTGTGGATCTTTATTGGGAACTTCAATTCCAACTGTACCCTTCCCAGGCATTGGTGCTATAATTCTAATACCCAGCGCTGATAAACTTAAGGCAATGTCGTCTTCAAGGTTTCTGATTCTTGAAATTCTTACACCAGCCTGTGGTACTATCTCGTAGAGAGTGATAGTAGGTCCAACAGTAGCCTTTATAGATGTAATTTCAATCCCGTAATGTCTCAGAGTATTTATAATCTTATCTTTATTCTCGTTTTGTTCCTGCATGTCAACACCTTTGCTGTTCGCACTATAAACTTTCAATAGCTCCATAGTTGGAAATGAAAAGGAGGACAGGTCCTTTTTAGGGTCATAATCTTCTATAAGATCTCCGTCGGAATCAACAGTGGTATCGTCTGATTTATCTTCATTTCTGACAGTGTTAGTATCAGGTGCTTCCTCTTGAGTATCTGTTTCTGAAAACTCGTCATCATTAGGAACAATTATTTCAAAGTTGTCATTCTCTGTTATTGAAGGTGTTATGATGTTTGTCTTTGATTCTTCACTATCTATTTTAAACTCTATATCTCTGGAGTACTCGCCTTGTGCAGCTTCAGCTTCCTGAAATTCTTCTTGGTCATTTTGCTTTTTCTTCTTCAACACTATTCTGCTAAGTAGTGATTTTAGAGGTTTGGGTCCTGATTTGTCATGCTGTTTTTCTTTATGATAACTCTCATTTTCTTTAGAATTATTCCCACTAAACGAGGGCTTATTACTAATGAGAGTCTCTTGTATTTTATGAACTGAGCTTTTTTTGAAATAGACAAATACAATCAGAACAAATAGAGCAATAAGAAGTATTATTCCGGGCAAACCTATGCTTTTTTCTAGTATGGTCTCAATTTGAGCCCCATGAATTCCTCCCCAGTTTATGAAACTGTCAGGAAGGACTTTGTTCATAATAAATGATTCTGTTATGGAACCACTAATCAAACCGAATGAAAGAAGGAGTAAGGACCTAATAATACTGAATTCATAGACCTTCATTCTTCTTAATCCTACGAAAATTATAAAAATCGGGATTAGTAGTGAGAATACTCCAAACCCTTTGTTCACAAGTTTTTCTGCTGTATATGCTCCTGCGGCATGTGTCCAGTTCTCTATCTTCAATGTTTGTGTATCGCCTTTTTGGCGAATATATTCCCAGTAGTTATGATTCGTTACAATTTGTTGGTCTGAGGCTCCGGTAAAGAAAAAAGATACAATAGCCATAAGTAGATATATCCCCAAAAATGCAATGAGTACTCCAAAGATGAAATGTACTCTTTCATTCTTAAGAAATGCCATAATTTGATCTTGATTCTTTTTTCGAGATGATTTAGCTGTTTTCTTTGTTGCTCTTTTTCTTTTAGCCATAGTTCTCTCCACAATTAGTTTAGAGGAGTAGTTTTGATTAACCATTATCTATATATCTGCAAAAGTAATAAAAAAGAAGCATAGTTTTAAGATATCATTAAAAATAGTCTCTCTTTTGACACTATAATTAGTTGTGGAGTAATATGAATAGTGTATTCTTGATAGATAAAATGGCTGATTACTTAAAAGTGAAAAGTCCGCGAATCACTTCGCAGACTTCCCATGTTAACACAATCTTCATGAAACAAACTACACTATCGAGTTGATTGCAGAATCATAATCCGGCTCCTGTGCAATCTCAGGAACCAGCTCGTTATATACAACTTTGCCATCAGTGTCAAGTACAACAACTGCGCGTGCCAATAGTCCTTTTAAAGGTCTATCTTCAATTAATACACCATATTGGTTTGCGAATTCATTGTTGTCTCGAAAAGTGGAAAGTGTAATCACGTTCTCTAAACCTTCTGTTCCGCAAAAGCGTCCTGCTGCAAAGGGCAGGTCTGCTGAAACACAGAGAACGGTTGTATTATTAAGAGATCCGGCTTCTTTATTAAATTTACGTACGGATGTTGCACAAACTCCTGTGTCGATACTTGGAAAAATATTAAGAACTACGTTTTTACCTTTTAAGCTTGAGAGCTTAAGTTCAGTTAAGTCTGATTTTACCAAATCGAAATCAGGTGCAAGAGTGCCTATTGTTGGCAAGTCGCCCACAGTGTTTATTGAGTCGCCGTGAAATGTTATTTTAGCCATTTATTATTCTGTAATTTTAATTTGTTAATTTACGACCTTAGAGTAAGATAAATATTACGTCTTATAGTCACTATGTTAAACAAGATGTTGAAAAAAAGGTTCAGATTAAATTGTTTTTTAACCTTTTGAGTTTATGATTTCATTTCGTCTTTCAAGAATTTGGCAGTATAGCTATTTTTGTTTTTGATAATCTCCTCGGGCTTACCTGTGGCTAGAAGCGAACCACCTCTTTGTCCTCCTTCAGGGCCTAAGTCAATAATATAATCTGCACTTTTAATAATGTCCAAATTGTGTTCAATAACAATAACTGTGTTACCTTTGTCAACCAACTTGTTAAGTACACCCAACAATATACGTATATCTTCAAAGTGTAATCCTGTTGTAGGTTCATCAAGTACAAACATAGTGTTGCCTGTGTCTCTTCGTGCCAGTTCTGCAGCTAGTTTTACACGTTGACTTTCGCCTCCTGACAAGGTGGTTGAAGATTGTCCCAATTTAATATAGCCGAGACCCACCTCTTGCAGTACTTTTATTTTTTGAATAATATTAGGGATGTTCTCAAAGAAGTCAACCGCTTCGCTAATTGGCATTTCCAGTATGTCAGAGATAGACTTGCCTTTATATCTTACCTCCAGAGTCTCCCGGTTGTAGCGTTTGCCACGACACTCCTCACAGGGAACCATGACGTCGGGTAGGAAGTTCATCTCCAGAGTTTTACTTCCGTTTCCTTTACATACTTCGCATCTTCCACCTTTAACATTAAATGAAAAACGGCCAGGTTTGTATCCTCTGATTTTTGCTTCAGGCATACCGGCAAATAAATTACGAATATCTGTAAATACACCACTATAGGTAGCCGGATTTGAGCGTGGAGTTCTTCCAATTGGAGATTGATTAACACTCACTATCTTGTCTATATGTTCAATACCCTTGATGCTTTTATATGGCATTGGATCTTTGAGAGATCTATATAACTTTTGGCTAAGAATAGGCTGAAGTGTTTCATTAATAAGAGTTGACTTACCACTACCCGAGACCCCTGTTATGCATATAAATGTGGCAAGTGGAAATTCAACTGTTACGTTTTTGAGATTATTACCTGTGGCGCCTTCTATTACGAATTGTTTTCCATTACCGTCACGCCTAAACTTAGGTGTTTTTATCTTAATCTTTCCGTTTAGATAATTTGATGTCAGTGTACTCTTCTTTATCATTTCTTCAGGAGTTCCTGCAAATACCACTTCGCCACCTTTGCTGCCTGCAAATGGCCCCAGGTCAACCACATAGTCTGAAGCAAGCATCATGTCTTTGTCATGCTCCACAACAACTACTGAGTTCCCTGAGTCCCTCAGTTTTTTAAGTGATTCGATTAATCTGTGATTGTCTCTTTGATGTAACCCAATACTTGGTTCGTCCAATATATATAAAACGTTTACCAACTGAGAGCCTATTTGTGTTGCCAACCTTATTCGCTGGCTTTCTCCACCTGATAGAGATGCAGAAGCTCGGGACAATGATAGATAGCCAAGGCCAACGTCCAGTAGGAATCTTAGGCGTGTGAGAATTTCCTTCTTTATCTCTTCTGCGATTATACGCTGTTTTTCTGTTATTTTATCTTCACTGTCAATAAACCATTTCTCAAGTGCCTCAACATCCATTTGTGTAAGCTCTGAAATGTTCTTTTCGTTTATTTTAAAATGAAGTGCTTCCTTGTTCAAGCGTTGCCCGTTGCATTCTGGACATATTGAAGTGGTTACAAACTGGCCTGCCCACTTTTGTGCAGTAGCAGATGCATCCTCATCCTGTTGCATGCTTATATATTTGACAATACCCTCATAGGTAACTGCATAATTAGAACTACCCAATGATTTGTTCTTAATCTTCAGTCTTTCATTTGTGCCATATATAATGTCGTCTAATGCTTCGTTGGGAATGTTTTTTATTGGTGTTTGAAGAGTCACACCATATTTTTCACATATTGCAGTTATCTGCCAAAAGAAGAGGTTACTTTTTTCTTTCCCCAGTGGGAGTATGCCTCCTTTGGCAATGCTCAGCTCTCTGTCAGGGATAATTTTATCAATATCTATTTTGTCAACAGTTCCTATACCTTTACAACGAGGACAAGCCCCCATGGGCGAATTGAAAGAAAAATTGTGTGGTGCAGGTTCGCTGTAAGAAAGTCCAGTAGAAGGACACATTAACTCTCGGCTATAGTAACGTGCTTCATTTGACTCTGCGTCCTGAATCAATATTAGTCCCGATCCTTGCTTCATGCCGGTTCGGATACTTTTTTTAAGCTGCTCCTCAAATTTTTCAGAAACAATAAGTTTGTCGATAAGTACTTCTATGTTGTGATTTTTATATCTGTCAACCTTCATCCCGGGAATAATTTCCCTGATTTCGCCATCAACTCGCACATTTAAATAGCCTTTCTTTGCTGTCTGTTCGAAAAGCTCTTTGTAATGCCCTTTTCGGTTTCTAACCAATGGTGCTAAAATGTATATTCTTTTATCTTTATAGTGGGTTAATATTAATTCGAGAATCTGGGCTTCTGTATATTTAACCATCTTCTCACCAGTATTGTAAGAAAATGCTTCACCCGCTCGCGCAAATATAAGGCGCAGGAAGTCGTAAATCTCAGTTGTTGTGCCTACCGTTGAACGGGGGTTTTTATTGGTTGTCTTTTGTTCTATAGAGATAACCGGACTTAGACCAAAAATGTTATCAACATCAGGTCGCTCCATTTTACTTAAGAATCCACGTGCATAAGCTGAAAATGTTTCTATATACCTTCTTTGTCCTTCTGCAAAAATGGTGTCGAATGCAAGTGATGACTTCCCACTCCCACTCAATCCAGTAATAACTGTAAGCGAATCACGAGGAATGGTGACGTCTATATTTTTGAGGTTGTGCATGCGTGCGCCTTGCACTTCAATTGTATCTTTGTCTGAAATCATAGTTATGATAAGAACGAACTTTACCTAAAAAAGTTCGAATTGAAATTAATCGATTACCCACTTGGGGTTGTGTACTCTATACTTCTCTCCCTTTTTGTAATAAAGATCGTCCCTCATTGGAACCAGTATGGTGTAGGTTTTTCCTGATTTATTAGTTAGCTTGGTGTCTCTCAGCCACGAGTTGAAGTCCTTTAGCTGTGAGTAAGTAACATCATGTTCTTTGGCAAAAGAGACAAGGCTGGGAATTGGAGTTGATACCTTAACCTCCTTGAATTCCATAGGTTTATATAGATGACCACTTTTAATAATGAAACCATAGTGTGAAGGATTCTCAAATACTGTCTTTATCGCCAACATTCTGTAATAGTATCGGGTTGTCTCTTCAACCAACCATAAATCCAGAGCATTGTTTGCCTGCTGGTCTCTTAATGCATTGGTTATTCTTCCTTGTCCACCGTTGTACGACATTGTTGCTGCACTCCAAGAGTTGTATTTGTTGTAGGCCTCCTTAAGGTATTTACATGCTGCAACTGTTGATTTTTCAATATGATAGCGTTCGTCCACTTCAGATGAAACTTCAAGGCCGTATGACGGTCCGGTGGAAGGCATAAACTGCCAAAGACCCGCTGCTCTTGCCGGTGAAACTGCGCGAGCATCTAGGCTGCTCTCAATAACAGCAAGATACTTTATATCATCAGGCACGCCTTGCGCTTTGAGTATTGGTTCAATAATTGGGAAAATTCTGTTAGCACGTTTAAACAACAGTAGTGTTGTGGAATGAAAGTAGGTAAAGCTGTTTAGCTCTCTGTCTATGCGCTCTCGTTTATCATATCTGTCAAAAGTGATTTTCTCTCCTGCAAATGTCATTTGTTCAGGAACTTCTACCGAAGCGGTCATTGACAATACAGCTGGACGCTCAATATCTGCCTTGTCTTTATTTATGTTAGAAAGTGCAATTAATCCCAATGCTGTTATTGAAGCTGTTATAAAAGCAATAACAAATATCTTTTTCATTCTCTCTTTTTATAATATAATTAGTGATTCATCACAAATTGTGATATTTTCCAAACCCTCTTCTCTTACTATATATGTATTTTCCACACCCACCGGACCAATTCCCGGGAGAACAAATTTAGGCTCTATCGCAATGGACATACCCGTTTTGAGAATTTCTTTTGAACGTGGAGCTAGAACAGGTGGTTCATTAATCTCCAATCCCACACCATGACCAACGAATTTAGCCTGTTGTTTGGTTCCCATAAAGTAAGAATCCAATTCGTTGTCTTTGGAAATCTGTTCAGCCAGAAAATATAGTTCAGCTGCAGGAGTACCCGATTTAGCACTTTTGGATATAGCATTTAAAATGTCTATAGATACTTGATGAGCCTTTACTGCTAATGGTGGGGCGTAATCAATTGCGAAAGAGCGGGTCATGTCATCCATCAACGGCTTGTAATTTCCAGCCATATCAACCATTAGAGTAGTGCCGGATTTCAAAGCAGTGCCGTTTGCACCGATTGGTAAAATGGGTGTTACTCCACTTCCTCCCAATGCAAAGTCAAATGGTGAAGCTGCCTGACCATTGTCTCCGGCCAGAATGCTGCCCATAAATATATCCATATTTTGACCAAATGTTCTGAATATTCCCATTGAACCCGATTTTCTCATCAAATATTCCATTTCAATTTGAAACTCAATGTCGGTCATCCCTTTTCTGTAAATTGTTGGAATCTGTTTATATACCGACGCGTGAATCTGAGCACTACTCTTCATTATGCCAATTTCGTATTCAGACTTGATACATCTTATGTTACGCATTTCTGCTGATGCATTCAATAGTTCGTTGGCGCCAAATGCAGCTCTAAGTCTTAATGCCATTGTGTAAGGCATAACGTCTGTTTCGGCCATGATAATTTTAGGAATAGGCATATTGTGCTGTGTCAGATATTCGGGAATCTGTTCCGGCTTTCTGATAGTCACAACGTTTTCTCCCACAATGTCATTTGGTCGTTTCACAAAAAGAATAGGTTCTTCTCCTTGCTGCAAGTATAGGAAACCGTCAAATATGAATCCACATAAGTAGTATATATTTACTGGAGAAGTGATTATACACGCCTCTGCACTTTTGTCAGTAATTAATTGGATTACTTTATTTCTTCTTTCTATTAATTCAATATTATTATAACTGTTCATTTCAGGATAGTCTTGTAAATTAATTTCAATTGTGTAAGTCAAATTATTGTTCAAATATAGCGAAATGTCAGCTAAATCAGGAATTATTTTTGAAAAAAAGCTTAATCAAGTCAGTTGAATTGTTAACTTTAATAAATGCATGTGCTTCAATTAGATTGTAGATTAATAAAAGTATTATCTTTACATTTAGAATAATTATTCAAGTTGTGGAAAAAAAAGTATTAATAATAGAAGATGATATCTCTTTCGGACAAATGCTTTTAAAGTGCTTTTAAAGTGCTTTGAAAGAAATAACTATGAGGCAGAGTTGTGTGGTAGTATTGAGGCTGCCAAGGTTGCCTTTGTAAAATCTGAATATGATTTAATACTTACTGATTTGCGCTTACCCGATGGGAATGGCATTGAGCTTTTGAATTGGATTAATGAAAGGAAGAGCAAAGCTCAGGTAATAATGATGACAGGATATGGAGAAATTCAAACAGCTGTATCTGCAATAAAGTTGGGGGCCTTTGATTTTCTTGAAAAACCCATCAATCCATCAATCTTAAAAGAAAAAATAGAAGCAGCCTTAAAAGCCACTTCTGCTATTTATGTAATAGAAAGTCAAAAAGCTAAAGTTTCTGAGTCGGTAAAGGGAACTGTCAACCTGCAGAAACCTGCAGCACCTTCAATTGTGAGAGGGAATAGCAAACTGTCAAGACAAATGTATTCTTATGTCGATACTGTTGCACCAACCAATATGTCCGTAATGATAATTGGAGAAAGCGGGACAGGTAAAGAGCATGTCGCACGTTTGATTCATGAGTTAGGCACAAGAGCAGGAAAGCCATTTATAGCTGTGGACTGTGGATCATTATCGCTAGAACTTGCTCCAAGCGAGCTTTTCGGTCACAAAAAAGGGTCATTTACTTCAGCAATTGAGGATAAAACAGGTTTTTTTGTTGAAGCCAATGGAGGAACATTATTCTTGGATGAAGTTGGAAATCTTCCATATGGAGTTCAGATGCAGTTACTAAGAACTCTACAGGAAAGACAGGTTCGCCCTGTTGGGGTTTCACACAATATAAGTGTTGATGTAAGAATTATAGCGGCTACCAACGAGAACCTGGATAAAGCTATTGCTGAAGGGAAATTTAGAGAAGACCTATATCACCGAATCAATGAGTTTGAGATTAAATTACCTTCACTTAGGAATTGCAAGGAAGATATTGAGTTGTATGCTGAGCATTTTATGAAAGAGGCAAATGCTGAGTTGAACAAAAAAGTACAACATATATCTGATGATGTCATTAAGGTACTGCAGAGTTATTCATGGCCGGGTAATTTACGTGAACTTAGAAATGTTATCCGCAGGGCTATGCTTTTTGTAAAAGACAATATTCTTGATGTTGCAGCTCTGCCTGTTTTAAAAGAACCTGAGATCAAAGATGAAGCAAGACAGGAGGAAACTTTAATTACTCTTACTTCAGAAGAAGAGGAGAAACAGCGTATTCTTATTGCATTAGAAAGAACTAATGGCAATAAATCAAAAGCAGCCAAATTGCTTAATATTGACCGCAAGACCCTTTACAACAAGATAAAGAGATATAATCTCTAAACTTAATTACTATCAAATCTTTCTAGGTTATACTCTTCTTTAATTTTGTCAGCGTACGCTTTTATATCATTAACACTTTTCTGTAACTCTGATTTCCACTCGGGAAATGATGAATAACCTTTACCACGCAGAGAATCCATTTTTAATAATACTCCACAAAGATATTCAGCTCCCATTTGTGAAATAAAGGGGTGCATTTTATGACAAATTTGCTGTGCCCCCTCAAAGTTTGACAATTCAATCTCTTTAGTTAACTTCTCGATATCCTTATAAACAGATGTTACAAAAGTTGATAAAATACTCTTAATGCTCTCTTCGTCATCTCCTAAGAATTCTGTAAGTGAGGAAAAACTACTGATTGGTTTGTATTCTTTT
>CAYFUQ010000069.1:11558-12630 GCA_964346415.1 uncultured Proteiniphilum sp. | reverse complement strand
CTCAACGACCCGCCAAGGCAAGAGGCTGAAGAGGATAAATCAATATTTGTGAGTCTTGAAACTATTAAGCGCGAAAGCGATATAATAACTTTGCACACACCGCTCACAAAAAGCGGACGGCACAAGACTTTCCATTTGGCCGACTCTGATTTTTTTGATTCAGTTGCCCGCAAGCCGTTTATCTTCAACTCTTGTCGCGGCGGTGTGATTGACAATGAGGCACTCATTGAAGCAATTGAAGAAGGAAAAGTGGCAGGAGCTGTGATTGACTGCTGGGAAAACGAACCCAACATCAGTGCACGACTGCTGGAGCTGGCAGAGATTGCCACGCCTCACATTGCGGGCTATTCTGCCGATGGGAAATGGACGGGGACAAAGATGTCGCTGGAGAACATTAATGATTATTTCAAGCTGAACATAAACCCTATAAAGCTGATGGAGATACCTCAACCTGAGAACAGCCGGGTAATTGACTTGAAAAACATTGAGGAAAGCGAACAATTGCAACAGGCTGTGTGGCACACTTACAACCCTGTATCGGATACAGAACAACTAAAAAATGAGCCTGAAAAGTTCTATTATTTCAGGTCACACTATCCACTGCGCAGGGAGTATTATGCCTACACGGTAATTAATGCAGCAAAAGAAACTGAAAAAATATTGAAATCACTCGGCTTCCGGATTGGCTAAACCACTAGAACGGATAGCCTATGGCAAAGTGAAAGGCAAAGTCACGGCCAAAGTTGGGCTTAATCAGCGACCATCGCTCACCCACAGGGCGGGCTGGGTCGTGTGCCTTCATTCCCATATCCACACGCAGCAACAAGAAGTTTAGATCCAGGCGAAGTCCCATTCCATAGGCTACTGCAAGCTCTTTGTAGAACGTGGAAAAGCTGAATGCTCCGCCCGGTTGAGACTGATACTCACGAATAGTCCATATATTGCCGGCATCCACAAAGGCTGCGAGCTCGAACATTTCAGTAAGTTTGCGCCTAAACTCCAAACTCATATCCAGTTTTATATCTCCCGTTTTGTTGGCAAAATCATAGCCCTGAAGTTCACTATTGTATGT
>CAYFUQ010000069.1:8084-11458 GCA_964346415.1 uncultured Proteiniphilum sp. | reverse complement strand
GCTTCATCATCCACGGCAAGAGTAGCTGGGGAATTGACAGGAAGGCTTCCACCCCATATTCGTAATAACTCTTGTCGCCAAAGTTTGTGCTGTCGGAGTTGGCTATAAATTCGTAGGCTCCGTTTAATTTTACTCTTAAGGTCTCACCACCCTTCATTATGTTTTTGTGTTCGTATGTGAGATCTGTAGCAATACCGAGATCGCCGGCAGAGTTGGTGCCATCCACACCAAATTGCATGAAGTGCATGTTACCCGGGGTGATGGAAATATTGGCATCTATGAAATTGGAATCATTTTCGACAACGGGATTTAAACTTATGGAGGTCTGGCTCACCGAGCCTAATCTGTTGAGAGAGGAATAGGTGCGCTCTACCAAACGGTCGGCATAGAGCCTGTTGGGGCGAATAAAGGTGTTGTAGTAAATAGCTTGAGGCAGCATAAACTTCTTAGGTTCAGACACCACCTTTATATCTCTGTACTGTACTGTGTCCAGCAAAAAATGTTTTGTGCTGTCAAATAGTATCTCAGGACTAATGCCGTTGTTAACAATAATATTCCTGAATCTATATCGTTTGTGACGCGATGTATCAGTTGGATTGTTAAGCCCAAGTGTCAGGTCAACCTGATGAGTACCTACTGTGGTATCGGCTATAAAATATAGATTCTCTTTCAGAAAATCGTAATAGCCGCTGTTGCGCATTGCGTTTACAATTTGCACACGTCCCTTTTCGAGTACTTCCAAATCAAAGTTGTCGCCCGGTTTTATAACATCAAGGCTTTTTCTGTTGTCTAACAGTCTGTATATAGTACTGTCAACTTGTTTGACCGAGTCCTTGTAGTTGCGTATTGTGTATGGATCGTGCCCTTTGATTTTATATGTAAGGTTTGCTTTCTTCTTTTTCTTTTCTACTACTGTGTCAACTTCCGCATTCAGGAAACCTTTGTTGCCAAGTTGCAGTCTGAGTTGTTCTATAGAAAGACCCGTTAGCCTGTCGCTATACAAAACGGGTGGCTCACCGAACTTCAGGAACTGCCTGTCTAACCATGTTGAGTCATTGTCGGGAACATTGTAAGCCTGTAGCTTGACACGCCCAAGAACCAGCATCGAGGAGTTGGTGCGTTGACGCAGATAGGGCTTCAGGTCTGACTCGGTTACGCCTTTTGTATCGGTTTCAATCTTCACCTTGTTGAGCAGGTAGCTGTTGTCCGGCACTTTTTTGGTGAGGCTGCACGAGGATACAAATAGCAACAGTATTACCATTGGCACCCATCTGTATATTACACTTTTATCTCTCATTGTCTCTTTTTCTAAAACTAAATCTGAACAGGTCTTTAAACCTAAATGAGTTTTTGGTAACTACCACTCCGGCTCCCTGTGTGGTGGGTGCACGTTTGGAGAATCGCTGATTGGCCCGGTTATATGCACGCAGCATAAGCCAGCTGTTGAGGTCATACTCCAGCTCAAACTCACCCATAAAATCTTGCTGAGTTGCAAGCGTGGAGTTGTCTCCGTAGCTGAGATTGGTTGTCAGTCTCAATTTGTCGTCAAACAATCGGGTGGACACATCTACCCCCATACGGATATTTTCAAATGTTCCGTCGGTACTCTGTAAACTGGTATTTATAGACCAGTTGTCATCAAAGGCTGATGCAAAGATAGCGTCCAAACCTTTGGCTAGCTGTCCTATGGCAAGTGATGTTGCCACATTGCCTCCCTTGCCAACATCCATGATTCCCTCGGCAGGCATAAAGCTGCCTGTCAGAATAAGACTGGCAAATTGTTTGTTCTTTTGCTCATCAGTGCTGATAAGGCTGTTCATCCTTTGACGGATATCGCTGGTCGCATCCGGCACATCGATACCATAATTTACGTTCATCTGATTTAAACTACCCTGAATATCCAGTTTGGCATTCACGGGAATACGAGTCTTGGATGCTTCTACAGAGAATGTTTCGCTTAGCGTAGTCAAATCGGCAGTTACCTGATTGTAGGCAGTAATGTCAAACTGGGTGCTTAACGGATCGCCAACGAGTGTCACCGTGCTGCCGCTGCTTATATTAAAATCAATAGATTTTAGATTTTGGAAGTTGTAATGAAACTTACCACCTTCGGCAATGTAGTCGCCATAGAGCCGCACCATCGGTTCGGAGCGGGTGTCGATATTGGCTCTTATCTTTCCTCGTCCTTTTATCTCTAAAGCATCGCCCGTTGTGGGATTGATTTCAACACCGGCTTCAAGCTGTGGATTCAGATCGAGTGTTGCCTGTATGCTAATGGGCATTCCAGAAGTAAGCCGTGTATTAAGGCTTCCACTGCCTGGGTTCTTTTGCAGAAAGGACAACGAGTCTGCATATTGCTTTGGTGTATTAATATATATAATTCCGCTGTACTCGGTTGCCTGAGCTGTCTGTGGAAGTTCAATCATTAATTTGGATTTACTTTCGTTTCTCAGGTTTGCAGTACCGTATAATCCTGACGAAGAACCTGTGAGGTTAATATCTCCGCTGAGTTTCAGCGTTCCATATGCTATCTCATCTATCCTTCGCTCATTATTCATCAACAGAAAGTCCTTTAAGTGAAGATTGACATTATAGCTCATCCCGTCGAAGTTGCTGTGTTCGAGCGAAACGTTAAGCAAAGCTTCATTATTGTTGTTGTCTGTTATCACCAGATTGTCCAGTCCGATTCTGTCGGGTGAAATATTAATAGTGTCTGATATTTTGTAGGTTACATTGGAGAAAGCAACCGTCATAATTCCCTCGTCAACTCCCAGCCATCCGCTGGTTTGAGGTGCATCTAGTTTTCCCGACACTTTAATTTCAGAGTTGACCGTTCCGGAAAGATTACTAAAAGTTGACACGGCAAAGGGCTGTATCCATCTTAATGGCAGTTCTGTAATATCTATACCCACATCCATTTGCTCATCACCACCAAGGGGGATAAATCCATTTACGCAAAGATAATTGTTGCCCTTATTTTTCAAGTCGGCATCCACCATCAGGCCGTTCCTTAGATTGTCCCAGTTCCCTTCCAGTATCAGGGTGCCTATCGTGTCTTTTTGAGTGGATAGGTTTTCTATTCTGAAATTATCGGTATGTACAATGGGAGATTCGAAAGCCTGATGTATAACCAATCCTCCGTTGATTGAGCCATTTACGCCACCAATTTTAAGAGTTGTCAAAATGGTTCCCAAGTCGGTGTTATTAAAAAAAACCCGGATAGAATCTTCTCTCAACCTGGAGGCTATGCCATCAATACCAAGCAGGAGCATCTGCTCTTCTCTTAGTTCGAAGTCGTTAATTTCTACTCTGTCTTTTTCGTATAGTATTTCAGAGGGTATCACATCAATTCGTTTGTCATTGAACATCATGTG
>CAYFUQ010000069.1:0-7984 GCA_964346415.1 uncultured Proteiniphilum sp. | reverse complement strand
AATATTTCTATTTTCTTATCTCCGTTTGCATTGGCTGCAAGCGCCTGAACATAGATTGGTCCCGGATTATAAATAAAATTGTCATCGTGAAGCGAAGTGCTGTCCAACACTACAAGGCCAGCAAGTTCATCCATGGAAGCACCTTCTAATTCTGTATTGATGCGTGTTGTCAGGAAGGGGTTGTTCCATTGTTCAATCTGAATAAGCGGAGATAGTTTTAACTTGTCAATTACCGCGTCAACATTGAACTTCATACTCTCGCCAAACGACAAATCGGCATCAACCGTAAACTCATTCTCTTCTGTTCTGCTTTCGACCAGTGCTACTATATCCGAACCGCTATACACTCCGTTTATATGGATATCTTCATAGATATAGTCTTTAAATTTGATGGAACCTATATTGCCATCGGCATAGGCCCTTAATGGTTTATCTCTTTTGATTTCTACCCCTGCATCTGCCACAAGATACAGATTGTCAGCTCCGATACTTTCGCCAATAATCTTAGCTACTTTCAGATTGCTTGTTTGTATCAAGCCACTAAAAGAGAGGTCTGAGAATTGGTCTTTCATACTCCCCCTTCCTTTAAAAGAAATATCGCCGGGCTCTGTCTTAATGTTTGTAGAAAAGTTGAAGTTGCTGAATGTCCCTTTTAATGCGAGATTAAGATCAAAGAACTCCAAAGCAACCATTTGCTGCACGTTGTCAAAGTCTTTAGGCCCAATCCTGATAAACGCCTCTATATCCCTCTCACTAGCCTTCATTTGCTCAATGTTGATATCAATATCTGAATCAAAGATGTTTGTAACATCTTCAATGGTGCCGGCCAAGCTAATGTGTGTGCTGTTGCCGTAATTCAATGTCAAGTTGTTTATTCCGATTAGCGGTATATTTCCGTTAACCGAAGTTTCCAGGTTTAATGGTTTGTCGAGATGTGAAAGCATTGGGGCAAAAATTGACACGTCGGCAGGGTCAACATTGTCACTTTTGACTGTGGCTGCAAACTCTTTGCTGGCTGTGTCAAATGAAGCATCATAAACCCGAAGCGCTGAGTTATTAAAAGCAAGATTAAATTCATTGGTGTGCAATCGGCTTTCTTGTGAGCGAAACTCACCCCTAAGCTCTGTGATGTTAATGCCTGACTGACTTTCAAATAATGTCAGGTTGATTAATTCAGCCTTTAGGTTTTTCATATCCAGCGAAGGGACATCCGCTTGAAGATTGAAGTTGTAAACCTCAAAATGCCCTGCATTGAATTGTCCGGGTGTCTGAGGCTGTGACAAAATATTATAGCGCAGAGTACCGTTTGATATTATTACATTGCGAATAGCAATATCGAGTGGTTTTCCCGGAGGTTTGGGTGTTGTATCCTGTGGGGCAAAGGCATCTATTAGAAACTGAAAGTTGAAAGGGTCTTCGGGGTTCTCTTTATTAATATTGGCAGTGAGGTTATTGAGGCGTACTGAGCGAATATTAAGCTTGTTGTTCAGCAGGTTTCGAATATTAATTCCGGCAGATAGTTCGCCAATATACAGCAATGTGTCTTGCTTCTGGTCTTCTACATACAGACCACCCAGTTCTACTGCGTTGAAAAACTTTATTCTAACTTTGTCAATGGTAACCTCGGTGTTGAGCTTGGGTTTTAGCTTTTGGATGGCAAAGTCAGCAGCACGCTTTTGCACAGCAGGTATTGTAAACGTAAGAAAGAGCATGATGTTTAGCAGCACCACACTCGACAAGATTATCAAAAAGATTTTAATGACTTTTCTGGTAACTTTCATTATTTCCCCTCTGTCAGCCTCTAATGTATTGCAATATTACTAATTAAATGAGTCTTAATATTGAATATCATTTATTTTAACAATAGGGAAGCAGTCTTAGGCTATTAAGCACCATTTGATCCTGACAGATAGCTAAGCAGCACTGTGTTTTTAAGATACTCAAATTCAAGTTCAAAGCTTTCGGAAAAAACACTCATTCCCATATTCTCTTCTATTTGAGAAATAGTCCATAGTTTGCCATCAGGCAGTTTCAGTTTATTAAAGGCATCTTCACTATCAACCACAGAGACATATAATAATATCAATCTCTTGGTATTATCATTTTCAAAAACATACTTCAAAATAAACTGTAAAGGAATGTTCTTTTTGCCGGTTGCTGTGCGTATGCTGTTTTTAATGGTTTCTTCTATATTATGATTGTAATACATGTATTTCTCAAACGGATAGTCCAACAGCCCGGGGTTAAGAATTCGTTCATCAGTGCGGCGGGTCAGGTAGATTTTACCCTTATTAATCAGAGCAATACGCACAACGGGATGAAGATATTTATTCTTCATTTGTTGTGTAACTGATTTCGCAACGCGCCCTGTGACATCCCCCGATTCGTTTACTACCGGGAGCCATTCTTCCATTTTCAGCTTTTTGTCAAGGATATGCAGTCTCATTGTTTCAAGAGCTATAATGCCCACAAGCAATATCTGCACAATTACCAATAGATGAGTAACATCCAGTAGGGTTATCCTAACCTCAGCAACCAAAAGGAAAAACAACACTAAAAGAATATGTAGCAACAGCGCATATTGTATTTGAAAACCTACCCTGAATGACTCTGAGAGATAATTTCTAACCTCCGATTTGTCGCTTCGTGCCAGGCGATGTATCACTTTGGTACGTGTAAGACGTGATACTATAAGGACAGTAACAAAGACTATTTCTGTTATAACAAATTTGCTGAATACATCTAGTGATGGATACAGAAAATAGAAGCCCAGCGATATCAGGAATGTAATGCCGGAAATATCATACAACATGCGGCTGTGTCGCTTAATCAATACAGTGCCGGCAAACGACAAGGCAATACCAATTAGTCCGGCGATGCGGATATCAAGAAAGTAGATAAGCACCGTGAATACAAACATCGGTATTAATCCAAAAGCCGGATTTCGAGTATGTTTTATAAAATTGCAGTTTTCTCCCATAGTTAATAAAAATCGACTTAAAAATCATAACAGACTAATGATTTCGCAACGTGTTGACTCTACTGTTGTGAGTTGATACTCTGTTGGTTTTTCAAGTTCAACCATATAACACACTATTGGGAATATTTGTTTACTTTGTTAACATACTTAGATAAACTTAATGATAGGAAAAAACAAAAGACGTTGCTTGGGCAACGTCTTTTGTACTGGAATTATGTTGTGATTATTTGTATGATGCTAAAATCATAGGTTACTTTTGAAAAAGTCAATCACTTTTTCGTATAAGTAATGTCGGGTATTACCTCCGTATATGGAGTGATCTTTGTCGGGGAAATAAAACATATCAAAATGCTTACCGGCTTTAATCATGGCACGTGAATATTCGATTGAGTTCTGAACATGCACGTTGTCATCTGATGTTCCGTGAATTATCAGCAGTTTTCCTTCAAACTGATTTACAAGTTCGATGGGTGAACCCGAACTGTAGCCAACTCCGTTCTGCTGAGGAGTACGCATGAATCGTTCGGTATAAACTGTATCGTAGAACTTCCAGGCTGTTACAGGTGCGATTGCAACTCCCGCCTTGAATTTACCACTGCCTCTACTCATGCTCATCAGTACATTGTAACCACCGTAGCTCCAACCCCAAATGCCTATACGATTTTCATCCACATAGGGCAAGTTGCCGATAGTGCGGGCGGCCGCCACCTGGTCATCTGATTCCAAAATCCCCAGTTTCATATAGGTTGACTTACGAAACTCTTCGCCTCGTGCACCCGTTCCACGACCGTCAACACAGGCCACCAGGATATCTTCATTGAGTAACGCATACTCCCATCCGATACCATAGCTGTCAAGCACCTGTTGTGAGTTGGGACCGCTATATTGCACCATTACTACCGGATACTTCTTGCCTGGATTGAAATTCTTGGGCTTCAAAATCCAGCCATTTAGCTGAGTCAAACCATCTGCAGCCGGCACTGTAATAAACTCCTTTTGGGGATATATGCCCGATTTCAGTTTGTCGGATACACCCTGATTGTCTTCCAGCACACGCAGATGCTTACCATTAGCATCGTGCATAGTAATTAACGTGGGAGTTGTGGTATTGGAGAAACGATTGATATAATATTTCCCATTTGAGCTGAACGAAGCGCTATTCATACCCGATTGAGTGCTCAACTTAACGGGTTTAGGCTTATCTATATTCACTTTGTAAACTGAGCGCTGCATGGGACTTTCGTCTGCTGCTTCATAAAAGACAGTATTTGACTTAGCATCAACAGCAAGCAAATTAGTAACATCAAATGGGCCAGTCGTAAGTTGTTTTTGAAGGGTACCGGTGTAGCCATATATATATATGTGACTGTAGCCATCCTTCTCTGACACATAAGTGAATCTGTCAGATAAGAAATGGATATGCTTCAATAATTCTGAATCAACGAAATACTTATTCTCCTCACGCAACACCAGTTTGGCAACAGCGGAGCGAGGATTTACAAAATACATGTCAAATATATTTTGATTTCTGTTGAGTGTCATTGCCACAAGTTCTTGCTCATTGGCTGTGAAGGTGATTCGCGGGATGTACGCTTCTGCATTTAGGGGTAGGTTCATCTTACGGATGGTGCGCGACTCTATATCAAAAACATGAAGGTCAACCAATGAGTTTTTCTCTCCAGGCTTGGGGTATTTAAACTTATAGAAACCGGGATATAGTTCTTCGTTATAAGTTTGAAACTGGAATTCTTTAACTTGCGACTCATCTGTTCTCACAAATGCGAGAAGCTTATTGTCAGGCGAGAACTCCATAAGACGAGTTGTGGTAAATTCTTCTTCATAAACCCAGTCAGTTGCTCCGTTAATTACTTTATTCAATTCTCCATCTTTTGTGACCTGCGATTCGGTATCGAAATCAAATTTCGACAACCATATATTATTGTCAATAACATATGCTAGCATTTTCCCATCGGGTGAGAAAACCGGTGCCATTTGCTTGGAACTTTGTTCTGATAGTTTTCGTACAAGGTTTCGTCTCACATCATGATAATAATAAGTTGCTTTAAATGAATGACGATATATTTGCTCACGATCGCGATAAACAATAACTCGGTTTTCGTCGGGACTCACCATAAATCCTTCAAACGAAGTGAATGAACAGTCTCGCGCCGTTAGAGTATTAAAAAGAGTATCTACGGCATTGCCTGTGGCATATTGAAATTTAACAACTGCCGTACGTTCGGGATTAGTCTGATAATAGTGCTCTCCATCGGAAGAAGACACAACAGAACTGACTCCACGTGCCGACAGACTCCCGTCCAGCAAATCACTCAAGCTATAATCTTGAGCACTTACAACAATGGAAAGTGCATAAAAAAGTAAAATAAATAGTTTTCTATTCATAATGATTTATATATGGTTTGTTTTTAATCTTTTGCAGGAAAACCGTATCCAATTAGACATTTATTCCAAAACTGAATACGATTCTAACACTATTCGAATCAAATTCTAATGCAAAGTAATAATAAAAAGCCATACTATTCACACTTAACAAAATAAATCGTGTCTATTAATCATAGATTGATAGAAAATTTGATTAATTTTGCCAGAGTATTTGAAAACGTACACAGTTAATAATATTATGATTGAGCATAAAGGGAGAGTTGCCGAAATTTCAGGAAGTAGAGTTTCTGTTAGAATCCTTCAACAATCGGCATGTAGCGAGTGCCACGCTAAGAACAGCTGTATGGCAGCTGATTCAAAAGAAAAGTTTATTGACATTTTTGACTTCTCGGGCAAATACAAAGTTAATGATTTGGTAACCATTGAAGGTAAGAAATCAATGGGATACAAAGCTATATTATGGGCATTCTTAATGCCTGTAATTATACTTGTAGCTGTTCTTTTTGTCTCTCAATCGCTATGGGAGACAAATGAAACGCAGGCAGCACTAGCTGCAATTATCTCTCTGATACCGTACTATCTCGTCCTCTATCTTCTGCGTGGACGGATGGCACAAACTTTTACATTTAGAATCAAAAATAAAAATTGATAAATACTGTATATTATGAGTGTATTACTATCAGCTGTTGCCACACTGGGAGTTATTGGAGCAGGAAGTGCTTCTTTTCTTTACTTTGTGGGGAAGAAATTCCACGTTGAGGAAGACCCCCGAATGAAGGAAGTGGAAGAGGCATTGCCTGCGGCTAACTGCGGTGGCTGTGGATTTCCGGGTTGTGCTGCATTTGCAAATGCATGTGTGACGTCAGAAAGCCTGGATAAACTGAATTGTCCCGTGGGCGGACAGGAAACTATGGATCGGGTTGCCGAGATTTTGGGCAAGAATGCCGCTAAGTCTGTAAAACAAATTGCTGTTGTAAGATGTAGCGGCGACTGTGATGCGCGTCCAAGACTAAACTTGTATGATGGCGCCTACAACTGCAGTATCGCTGCAGCTTTATATGGTGGCGATACAGGCTGCTCATTTGGGTGTCTGGGTATGGGAGATTGTGTAGAATCGTGTGATTTTGACGCAATCCATATGAATCCAATTACTTTACTTCCGGAGGTTGTCGAAGACAAGTGTACAGCTTGCGGTGCGTGTGTAATTGCTTGTCCCAAAGACATCATTGAATTACGTAATCAAGGCCCAAGGTCACGACGCATATTCGTTAGTTGCGTGAACGAAGATAAGGGTGGTCCGGCACGTCGATCATGTAAAGTTGCATGTATAGGTTGCAGCAAGTGTTATGATGAGTGTGCATTTGATGCAATTACCATCAAAAACAATCTTGCCTATATCGATTACGACAAATGCAGATTATGCCGCAAATGTGTGCCTGTTTGTCCTACAAACTCAATTCACGAACTTAACTTCCCACCTCCAAGAGAGAAAAAGCCTGCTAAAGCAGAAGTTGCGGAGGCATAAATTTAATGAGATAATAAACTTATTCTATAACTGTATATCGGCTAAGCATGTTGGCAACTAAACAGCCAGTTGCTTTGCCGATTACCGTAAACTGATAATATGTTAAAAACATTTCGTTTAGGTGGTATTCATCCTAAAGAAAACAAACTATCTGCCGGGCAGTCAATACAAACCATCGATTTGCCGGCACAGGTTTCAATCCCACTTGTTCAGCATATTGGCGCTCCATGCCAACCTATCGTTAAAAGAGGTGACAAGGTGAAAGTGGGTACTCAAATAGGAAAAACTGTTGGATTCGTTTCGGCAAACATTCACTCTTCAGTATCGGGGACTGTATTCAAGCTTGATAAGGTAATGGATGCAAGCGGCTATAAACGTGACGCAGTCATTATAAAAGTTGAAGGAGATGAATGGGAAGAAACCATTGACCGCTCGGATACATTGGCAAAAGAGTGCAACTTAACATCAAAAGAAATAATAGATAAAATACTTAATGCGGGTATTGTTGGCATGGGTGGAGCTACTTTCCCAACCCATATCAAGCTGATGCCTCCTCCCGGCACAAAAGCAGAAGTGCTTATTATCAATGGTGTGGAATGTGAGCCTTATCTTACTTCCGATCATCAGTTAATGATGGAAAAGACTGAAGAGATTTTGGTTGGTACTTCTATTCTTATGAAAGCAATCAATGTGAACCGTGCAGTGATTGGCATAGAGAATAATAAGAAAGATGCTATCAAGAAATTCACCAAAGCGGTGAAAGACTTTCCGGGCATATCTGTAGAGGCATTGAAGGTACAATATCCGCAAGGTGGCGAGAAGCAGCTAATTGATGCTGTTATTCGTCGTCAGGTGCCAAGTGGTGCACTTCCTATTTCAGTTGGTGCAGTAGTACAGAATGTGGGTACCGCTTTTGCTGTTTATGAAGCTGTACAGAAAAACAAACCATTGGTTGAGCGAATAGTCACTGTTACAGGAAAGGATGTAACAAAACCTTGTAACGTTTTGTCGCGAGTAGGCATTCCATTAACTTCGCTGATTGACTTTGCAGGAGGATTACCGGAAACTACCGGAAA
>CAYFUQ010000068.1:8756-13030 GCA_964346415.1 uncultured Proteiniphilum sp. | reverse complement strand
GTTCTGAACCTACTTCAGAATACGAAGGAAACGCTCAGAATGTACATTGTGTAAAAAATGTTACGATTTGTGTGATGTAAGTCTGAGCGAATTCTGTAATTTCGTTACTTAGCATTACTTTTCAACTACTCTCTAAAATCAAACCACAGCTTCATGTGAACACCTTCGTCTCCAACTTTGATGCGAATGTTTGAAGGCTGACTGTTGGGGCCTTGTTGCGAAATTGGCTTGAAGCAGCGTATAGCCGGTATTTCGTAAAGGAATGAAATATCTCCTTCGGGAAACGCAGGGTTGGCTTTCCAGTTTGTCTTATTGTCTGTGGGCTCTGCGGGTGTGAAAACACGCATATAAACTCCATCGCTGCCACTGTAGAATTTGAGGGGCGACTCTTCCGTGTTGAGCACACTCCAGTACATATTGCCGTGGTAGCCCTTGAACTCAGGATACACCATGTTTTCATAATCGGCACCTGTGATGGTGTTGTTGTAATCTTTATTCCACACTCCAAAGTTGGCGCCTTTTATCCTGTTTTTCCATACGCGATAGGGGCCTCTGCCAAACCATTCCATGCCTTTTACTTTTGCTTCGGGGTATGAAAATGTGAATCCAAAGTTTGAGATATGATCTTCAAATGCGGCATCGTCAAAGCCCATGCCTCTTTCGCTCCTGTTGAGGGTAACGGCATGCATGTGTAACAGTCCTTCGGGCGTCATCTCCCATCTGATGGAATCGACAGCTCCAAAATAGTGTGCGGTTAATACCGCGATATTGTTCTCTTGTCTGTATATCACCTCTTTCAGACGTGCTTTCATCCCAACAGGTATCGGGCCATTGTTGAAAGAGATCTCTCCGCCGCTGTTTCTCACTTCACTAATCATACCTGTTGATACGTCAAATGTAACAGATACATCATTGGCCGATAATGTAACCGTTGAACCATCGGTTTCTATAAGTGCTTTATCGTTGACAGGCTTAACGTTGGCAATCTTCTTGCTTGTATAATCTTCTGTGTAATTGATTGCCCACGTCCAGGTGCAAATCTCTTTATTGTGTTGGTCCCACGCTTTAATCTCCAGAATATCTCCCTCGAATAAATTATAGGGAACATCCATCCTTGCGCGACCCGTCTCTTTGGGTAATATGTCGGGCAGAGTCACCGTGCCTGTTGCTATTACTTCCTGTTCTCTGTTATTGTCAAGTGGTGACGGAGCAGTCAGAACTTTATAGCTCATCCTGCAGGTGCTCAAGCTTGAGAATAGATAATCATTTGTAACGATAAACTGACCATTGAAAGATGGGGTAATCAAAAGAGGTTGAAACTGAATTGGTGCCCATACTTCTCTTACAGTGTAGTAGCTTCCCTCCTTTTGTCTGTAAGGGCCTAATATACCATCGCTTCCATTAGAACCGTCTGAGTCCAGAATACCGTTTTTATCTGTTCTCTTTACTGCATTGTCCGAAAAGTCCCACATAAATGCTCCGGCAAACAGCGGGTGTTCGGTGTATCGTTTCCAAAAATCTTCAAGACCTGCACCGTGTCCCTGGTCGTACATGCCGTGCTGAAACTCTGTTGGCATAAATACTTTGTATCCATTGTTGAAACGGGCAATTCCTGTCAGATAAGTAGGGTAGTGGTGTGTGTCCAGATTGTCGAAGTCTGCCCACGCATGTATTACGTGACGCTTTTGCGGATCATGAACTCTGTATAGAGGATTGAGCTCATGGTTGAAACCACCTTCATTGCCGTTGCTCCACATAATTAGCGATGGATGATTGACATCTCTTGTAACCAGCGACTCAACCAGCTTAGTTCCTGTTTGTGTGTTGTAGGCATTTTGCCAGCCCGCAAGTTCAGAGATTACAAATATTCCCAAAGAGTCGCATACATCCATAAAGTGTTTGTCGGGTGCGTAGTGAAACCTAACGGCATTGATGTTCATCTCTTTGATGAGTTCACCATCCATTATGCTGATTTTCTTATTTGTGGTGCGTCCGCCGTCGGGGTGAAACGAGTGTCGGTTAATCCCTTTCAGCACTACTTTTGTGCCATTTACATAGAGTCCGTCTTTTACTCTGAATTCAACAGTCCTAAATCCGATGCGCTCATTATATTTATGAACGGGTTTGTTGTTCTTGTCCAGCAACGACAGTTCGAGATTATATAAATTGGGTGTTTCTGTGTTCCATACTTTCACATCATCCCACTTGAAGTTAACGCTGTGCTTGTCACCTGCTTTAATTGTCTTCTGTTTGATGGCCAGTTCTTTTCCGGGTTCGTCCACAGAGGTTAGCTTTGCTGAAACTGAATATCCTTCGTCAAGCTCTGAGGTGAAGATATCTGCATAGAAAGAACCGTCTGCCTTTGCATCAACAGCAATTCGCTTAATATTAACCTGTGGTTTTATTTCCAGATATACAGGACGATAAATACCGCCAAATATCCACCAGTCTGCTTTTCTTTCTGCTGCGTTAACGCTTCTGTCTGAGGACTCCTTGCTTACTTTAACCTCTAGCTTATTATTTCCTGTTTTTATAAGGTCGGTTATGTCGTAGCTGAATCTGTTGAAACCACCCTGATGTGTGTCACCTGCTTTTTGCCCGTTGACTGTAACATCGGTATCGGTCATCACGCCTTCAAAAACTATGTTTACCTGTTTGTTCTTCCAGTTTGACGGTGCTTTGAAAGATGTGCGATAAATCCCTGTTTCCATCGGCGGGTTTTTTATCTCTTTTATTGTGTACCATCTTCCATAGGAGTATTCGCCAAAGCCTTGCAGCTCCCATTGAGAGGGGACTTCTATTTTAGACCATTTCTTGCTGTTCATACCGTCTGAACAGTAAAACTGCCAGGTCTTTGTGTCGCCCAGCCCCGTCCCCGACAGGTAGTGCGTCTCCGTGTTTTGTGCACCAAGCAGGATGCTTATAAGCAATCCCAGAAGTGTAATGTTTTTTCTCATTTGATTTTGTATTTATCAAACAATCATATTACATGCTTATATTGTTCACATGTATATGTTGATGAAGTGTTATTGTATTTATTTGATTTTGTTGACTTTATGAGTTCTGTGTTGTGATAATCTTTTATCGGCTCTCACTCATTTTTAATTCGGGGGATAAAACTACAAAAAAAAGAGGCTTTCTCAAAATCCAATTTGAGAGAGCCTCGCTAAAATTTGATCATTGGTCGCGGTAGTATCGGGATTCTTTGTGAGGAGTTTGTGAAAACAAAAAGCTCCTCAAAACTTAGTCTTGAGGAGCTCTCAGCGGAAGCGGAGGGATTCGAACCCTCGGTACGGTTTCCCGTACGTCGGTTTAGCAAACCGGTGGTTTCAGCCACTCACCCACACTTCCTTTAGTTGGTGTTTTGCCAAATCGGATGCAAATATAGAGAATCTTTTTATCTTGCCAAAATAAACCGATGTTTTATCTCTATTTTTATTTACATTTGTCATTAGTTTTAAAACTTATATTTATTTGTATGGGTAAGGGTAGAAAAAGAAAACGAAAAATAATACTGGCTTCGATTTTGTTCTTGATTCTGGCTTCGGGAATTACAGGCTTTGTGCTGTTGAGAAACTCAATCCTGAAACCTGTTGAGCTGCAGGAGACAAGCTACGTGTATATAGATAAGAACAGAAACTTTGAACAGGTTGTGGCTCAACTCAATGAGATGGGGTTGCCTTCGGAGAAAGTGTTTCGCTTTCTGGCTGAGAGGATGAAGTATGACGCAGCTGTCAAATCAGGACGATACGCCATTACTGACGGGATGAATACTTTGGATATAGTCAGACTGCTGCGTTCAGGTGTGCAAACTCCCGTTAATCTTACGTTTAATAATATCAGATTCAAAGATAACCTGGCAGGACGATTGTCACAACAGCTGATGATGGATAGCATCACTCTTCTGGATGCTCTGAATGATGATGTGCTCATTGATTCACTCGGATTTGATGATTATACTTATCTGACAATGTTTATTCCAAATACCTATCAGGTATATTGGGATACAGAGCCCGAGTCTTTGATAAAAAGAATGAAGCGTGAGTATGATAAGTTTTGGAACGATAGTCGTATGGCAAAAGCTGAAGCACTGAATTTGTCGCCTGTGCAGGTGTCTGTGTTGGCCTCAATTGTGGAAGAGGAGGCAACTTACGCCGATGAATATCCCACAGTAGCAGGTCTTTATCTGAATCGACTGAGAAAGGGTATGCGTCTTGAGGCAGATCCTACTGTGAAGTTTGCAATTGGCGATCTGACCCTGAGAAGAATACTGT
>CAYFUQ010000068.1:3803-8656 GCA_964346415.1 uncultured Proteiniphilum sp. | reverse complement strand
ATTTGATACAAAATTACAGAATAATTTGAATTTGGCAATAATTAATCGCTTCGACCGCTCAATAATCACTATATTCGCCAATTCAAAATGAATTGTAAATCGAGAATTAACACAGATGTCACTAACCCAATACCCCAAAAAAACCAAACTGCTACTCACTGTGCTGCTTTTGTTCGGATTTTATACTCAACCGGCCAAGGCACAAACCCAAATAACTGACTCTGTTGAAGCATATTTGAATAAGCAACTGACTGCATGGCCTCAGGAGAAAATATACTTGCAAACAGATAAAGCTCACTATCTCTCAGGCGAAAGGATATGGTTTAGGTCGCATTTGGTGGATGCGCTCACGCATCAGCCTGCCTTTATGAGCCGATATGTGTATGTGGAGCTGATAAGCCCGATAGAAAATTTGACCGAACGGATAATGATACGCCCCGACAGTACGGGCGCATATTCGGGTTACTTCGACCTGTCCGATGATTTGGTTGAAGGTACTTACACCTTGCGGGCATATACCAACTATATGAGAAATAGCGGAGAAGAGCATTTTTTCAAAAAGAGTATAGAAATATTGGACCCTTTCTCTCTGCAGATTGAGCCTGTGCTGTCATTTGATGTGGATAAGAACAATGTGGTGGCAACAATCACTTTTAATGACCGCCAAACGGGCGAGCAGGCAGTGCCAAGTATTGTTTCGTGTAAACTGGTTCATAAAGAGGAAAAGGTGCTGAAGCCTGACGGAGACAACAGGTATCGCTGGAGTGTGAAGCTGCCGTCGAAAGTTGAGAACAGAACAATGCTTCTCAGTGTGTTATACAATGATCGGAAATATAACCGTTTTTATACAATACCTTATGATGAAAATGATTTCGAAGTCTCTCTGTTTCCTGAGGGTGGATATCTTGTGCCCGGCGCCATATGCCAGGTTGCATACAAGGCAATTAATCCATCGGGATTGGGCGAGGATATAAGCGGTGAATTATATAACTCGAAGGATGAGGAGATATTGACTTTCAAATCCGTGCATAATGGGATGGGGTTCTTCAACTTTAATGTTTTGGATGGCGAAACATATTATGTGCTGACACGTAACGGGAGCGGAATTACCAAGCGCGTTGCGTTGCCGGAAGCCAATAGCAATGCACTCACTATTTCGGCACGTTCGATAGGTAGTAGAATTATTGCCGCAGTTTTGGGTACGCCGCAAGATGAACATGGGCAATTGTCTTTGCTTGTTCACCACAAGGGGCTGGCTGTATATCATGAGACAATCAGTACTGATGCTGCCGCACTTACGTTTCCTGCAGAGAGCTTGCCCTTTGGGCTTATTAATATCCTGTTGCTTGACCAGCATAATAATGTTCTTAGTGAACGCATGCTGTTCAATCAGCTTGGGAGCAACGTTGCGAAACTTGATTTTGTATCGGATGAGAAATATAAGAGAAGAGAAAAGGTAAATCTGACCATAAAGTTGGCAGACGGAGCTGACAGCCCCATGGCAGGCAATATGGCGGTGTCTGTGACAGACAAAAACGGTGTGATGCAGGATACAACAAACAGTATTGTGTCTGAGCTACTGCTTTCTTCAGAGTTGAGGGGGCATATTGAGTCGCCAATGTCATATTTTAATAATGGCAAGGTAAATAAAAATGCACTTGATGCTCTGCTGATGACACAGGGATGGCGACGCTATGATATTCCCGCAGTGCTGAAAGGGAAGATTGAAACTCCTGAAAAGTATGAGCCCGAGCTGTCACAACGGATTACTGGTAAGGCCGATGGCCTTTTCTCATCACTCAAAGAAGGTGAAATCAGTTTGATGGCAACGCTCGATTCGATGCTTAGTACTGTTGTCACTGAGGCAGACAACAGAGGCCGCTTTGTGTTTGAAGTGGAATATCCCGCAGGAACCACAATCCTGGTTCAGTCGCTTAGCAAAAGAGGGAGCAAGATAAACTTAATCAATCTTGATATACCAACTTTTCCTGAGGTGCTTGGTTCGCGTGTACCTTTGAGGGCAAACACAGAGGAGCGACACAATGAAGACCTGGATGCATATCTGCAAAAAGCCGACGATGAATACACCCGCCTACACGGTATCAGAACCATTATGCTTGATGAGTTTACGGTGACAGCACAGGCAGTTGAGAAGTATAAAGAGTCGGTATATTATTCGCCTATTGCCGCTACGGGAGTCAGAACAGCCGACGATATCGAGAAAATGAGCGTGAGCAGTTTCCGTTCGCTGCTCTACAGGCAACCGGGGGTTATAGTCAAAGGTGATAAAGTAACAACAACCCGATCAGATCAACCTATACTATTTATTATCGACAATATGCGCTATGCCGATTTCGGCGAGCGTTTGGACGATATTGATGTTAGCTCTATTGAGAGCCTTTTTGTGATTCGCGATAACTCGATGATGCCGGGTTATTTTCCCGGCACCGAAGGTGCAATAGTCATAACCACCAAAATAGGCTTTAAGGCAAAACCCAAAAAGGCACCTAATATTGATAAAATAACGCCGTTGGGCTATCAGGTAGCTGCTGAGTTTTACTCTCCAAAGTATGAAACCGAGGAAGAGAAAGATTCGTATGCACCCGACTTACGCACAACGATATTGTGGAAACCCAATCTGTTGTTTTCCGAAGAAGGTGAGGCGCAGATTGAGTTTTATGCAGCAGATGTGCCAACCATATATCAGGTTGTTGTAGAGGGGGTAAGTGACTCGGGACTTCCCGTAAGGTCTGATTATGAAATTGTAATAGAGGGTACAGCCGAACGTTAAGTGGGTTAAGGTTATTCGTGATGATATGGCTCGCCTCTAAGTATTGTCATGGCACGATAGAGTTGCTCTGCAAAAATCAGGCGAACCATCTGATGAGTAAAAGTCATTTTTGAAAGCGACAGCTTTTCATTGGATTTGGCATACACTTCATCCGAAAAACCATAAGGTCCACCAATTATAAACACAATTCGTTTGGGAACTGAGTGTGATTTCACTTCCATAAAGCGGGCAAACTCGGTTGATGTGTAATGTCTGCCTTTATCATCGAGAAGTACCACATAGTCGCCGGGTAGCATGCGATTCAGAATTTGCTCGCCTTCTCTTATCTTTTGCTCCTTCTCCGACATCCCCTTTCCTTTCTTAATATCAGGAATAAACTCCGCTTCGAAAGGGAGATAGAAGTTGATTCGCTTTCTGTAAACTTCAATCAATTCTGCATAAAGAGGGTCGTCGGTTTTCCCGACAGATAATAAAACTGCTCTCATCGGTGTTATTAAAAATCTGTTTTACATTAAATTAGCACACTAACTGCAAAGTTAATCTTTTATTTTTATATTTTTGCATTCTCAAATGATTGACTATGATTGGTAAAGTGTCATGCGAGTGATTGCAACGTAATGATTGTTTTAGGTTAAAAGACACAAATGTGACACTTCTCAAACTATGGTCAGTTTCAATTGAGGTAGGAACGGCAATTTAGGTAATAGATATTGCCGTTTTCAATAATATAACAGCAATTATGGACGTAAACGAACAAATCAATAAACTTATTGAGCTTGCTTTGGTAGAAGATATCGGAGAAGGCGATCATACCACTCTGTGCAGTATCCCCTCTGATGCGCAGGGTAGGGCTCAGCTTGTAATAAAGGAGCAGGGTGTTCTTGCAGGTGTTGATGTGACCAAAACATTACTTAACCGCTTCGACAAAAACATTACGCTGGAAGTGAATATAAATGACGGACAGGTAGTGAAACCGGGAGATGTTGTGTTTACAATGTCAGGTAGTGTGCAGTCATTGCTGCAGATAGAGCGACTGATGCTCAATATCATGCAACGCATGAGTGGCATTGCCACTGCAACCGGCTATTACGTTAACTTGCTGGAAGGGACAAAAGCTAAAGTGTTGGATACCCGCAAAACAACGCCGGGAATGCGATTGCTCGAAAAGCAGGCTGTTAAAATAGGTGGGGGAGAAAACCATCGTATCGGATTGTTTGACATGATCTTGCTTAAAGATAATCATATCGACTTTGCAGGTGGTATAACCAATGCTGTGCTGGGTGCTCAGGAATATATTAAAGAAAAGAACAAGAAACTGAAAATAGAAGTTGAGGTTCGTAACTTTGATGAGCTTAATGAGGCATTGTGTCTGGGAGGAATTGACAGAATTATGCTTGACAATTTTACCCCCGAACAAACCAAAGAGGCTGTGGAACTTGTAAATGGCAGAGTTGAACTGGAGTCGTCAGGCGGTATCACCTCCGAGACTATCCGTGCATATGCAGAGGCAGGTGTCGATTATATTTCGGTGGGAGCACTAACTCATTCAGTGAAAAGTCTCGACATGAGTCTTATAGCAATAGATTATTGATAGTTTAATATAATGCAAAAGATGGATACAAAGCAGTTTGAACTTGACAAGCGTTACCTGCGCATGGCATATATCTGGGCAGAAAACTCTTATTGCAAACGTCGTCAGGTGGGTGCGATAATTGTGAAAAACAAAATGATTATATCGGATGGCTACAATGGAACGCCGTCGGGGTTTGAAAATGTGTGTGAAGATGAAAATGACGTAACCAAGCCCTATGTACTTCATGCCGAAGCTAATGCTATTACAAAAGTAGCCCGGTCAAACAACAGCAGCGAAGGTGCAACCTTGTATGTTACTTCATCACCATGCATCGAGTGTGCCAAGCTAATCATTCAGGCAGGAATAAAGCGTGTCGTATATGCTGATTCTTATCGCCTGAGCGATGGTGTGGATCTTCTAAAAAGGGCTGACATCGAACTTATATCAATCGAAAATATAAAATAGAAACATATATCATAAATGAATCAT
>CAYFUQ010000068.1:2453-3703 GCA_964346415.1 uncultured Proteiniphilum sp. | reverse complement strand
ATGCAGTGGGATAGAATTGTGAATGTTGACGATTCACTTGTAGCAGGACAAAAGTTTGTGAATTCTGACGTTCTCAACACATTACGAGGCGAAAAAGGTTCGGAGATAAAGCTGGGAATAGTGAGAACCGGACACCCCGGACTTGTTGATATTACGGTCACCAGAGGTGATATACCTACGAAGAGCGTGCAGGCTGCGTTTATGCAAACTGAAACAACGGGCTATATCAAGGTTGGGACCTTCGGCTTCAATACTTTTAATGAATTTATATCAGCATTGTCAAAACTCAAGAATAGTGGTGCCCGTTCTTTTGTGATTGATTTACGCGGTAATAGTGGCGGCTCTCTCGAAGTGGCAATTCAAATGATTAATGAGTTTTTGCACAAAGGTGACCTTATTGTTTATGCCGAAGGGCGTGATTTTCCTCGTCAGGATAATTATGCCAATGGCTCGGGAACTTGCAAAGATGACGATGTGGTTATTTTGATTGATGAGCTCAGTGCATCTGCAAGTGAGATATTTGCCGGTGCCATTCAGGACCACGACCGCGGACTTGTTATAGGGCGACGATCATTCGGAAAGGGTACGGTGCAAAGTCAGCGACTATTTCCCGACGGATCGGCAGTGAGACTTACTGTGGCTCGCTACTATACTCCCTCAGGAAGATCAATCCAGCGTAAATATGAGAAAGGCAAATATGACGAATATGAGATGGAAGCAATCAACCGCTACATGCAAGGCGATTATGTAAACGAGGATGAAATGTCAGGAATGACATCGTTCACCACTGATGGTGAGCGTGTGGTATATGGTGGTGATGGTATTATGCCGGATATTTTTGTGGCAAGAGACACAGTTGGGTATAATTCTTATTATAATTCACTTGCAAATCGCGACTATATTCTGGAATATGCAATGACTTATTCAGATATGTACAGAAACAAACTTTCGGAATTTAACTCAGGAGAAGAGCTTGCAGACCACCTGTTCAAGCAGCCTCTGTTGGTAAATCTTGTTAGCTTTGCCGACAATAAAGGTATCAGACCCCGTCCGTATTATATAGAAGAATCCCGAAAAATGTTTGAGCGGCAGCTGGTATCTTATATAGTCAGAAACTTTAAAGGTGAGGAAGAGTTCTACAAAATTTATCAACAGAGCGACAATCTTCTTCAGAAGGCAGTGCAGCTAATTGAAAAAGGGCTGACATCACCGGCAGCAGTTAAAGCTGAGCAATACAAAGACTAATTACA
>CAYFUQ010000068.1:0-2353 GCA_964346415.1 uncultured Proteiniphilum sp. | reverse complement strand
GGTGATAAAGCTTTTTTATTACCTGTCGTAACAAAATCAGGTTTGATTTTGAGAAAATACAATTCAGACAATGAATTGCAAATTTCAGACTTTGGAATCTCTGAGCCAACCGGTCCCGAGTTTACCGATTATGAAAAAATTGATTTGATTGTAGTGCCCGGTGTCGCATTCGACAGAAATTTAAACAGGATGGGATATGGAAAAGGCTACTATGATGGAATATTGCAAAAAACAGACGCTCAGAGAGTCGCGGTCTGTTTTGACTTCCAGTTGTTGAAGTGTGTACCACATACTCACTTTGATGTTAAAATGAATTTGATTGTTTGTCAAACTGGAATAATTTCATAAATTGCAGAACACAATTGTAAAATTGAAAAAGCCTCATCAAATTAAATATTATGAGTAATATCATTAAAAAGTATTTTCAGTCAAAGGTCTCACCCCGTCCATACGTTTTTGTGTTTGATTTAGTTACTACACTATTTTCCACAATTGGCGTTTTTGTGTTTTTTCTCGGGCTTGAGCCTTTTGCAATGTCATCAATAAGAGTGATTTCTACTGCAGTATTTGTTATTCTTTTCATAAATGCCATCTCTTTTGTGGTTTTTAAAACTTACAGTGGCGTTCTTCGATTCTCTGTCTTTTCTGATTTAATCAAGATTGTATATGCACTTACTATTGGCTATCTTGTATCGTTCATGGTGTTGTATTTTCTGGATTTAGGTACATCGTTTATCGGGCTAATGCGTATTGTTTCGTCAATCTTTTTCTTCAATGTTTTCCTGATGATTATTTCCAGGATTGTCATTAAAGAAATTTATGAGGGGGTAGTTGGGCGAGGTGACAAGCAAATTCCCGTTTTTGTATATGGAACGAAGCAGATAGGTGTTAATCTGGGAAAAGGAATCAGACGAAACACAGGATATAAATATAAACTTATGGGCTTTATTGCCAGCGATTCCGATATGGTCGGCAAAAAGCTGGTTGGAGTGGATGTTTATGAGTATAATGAGAAATTATTTGATATTCTCGACAAGAAGAACATTGGCACAATAATAGTCTCTCAGGGAAGGTTTGAAGATGAAAATATTCAGGATGTGCTGGAGTCCTTTGCCGAACATGGTGTCAAGTTACTTACAACCACATCTCCATTTAGTGAGTGGGGCGAAGAACTCAATTTGAACAGTCAGCTAAAAGAGGTAGAAATAGAGGACTTGCTGCCGCGTACGCCCATTAACATTAATATGAGAGAGATTGCCTCAAACCTTGAGGGTAAGCGTGTGATGATTACAGGTGCTGCCGGTTCAATCGGTAGTGAAATAGTGTGTCAGGTTGCCAGGTTCAATCCATATAGTCTGATACTGATTGACCAGGCTGAAACACCACTGCATGACTTGCGTCTGAAGCTAAAAGAGAAATGGGTGAATGTCAAAGCAGAAACCATAGTGGCAGATATCAGCAATGAGTCGCGGATGTCTAATATATTCAAAAAAGCCAAACCCCATTATATTTTCCATGCGGCAGCCTATAAGCATGTACCTATGATGGAAGATAATGTGTCTGAGTCGATCCAGAATAATGTGCTTGGTACAAAAATATTGGCTGACCTTTCTGTTAAGCATAACGTGCAAAAGTTCGTAATGGTATCAACAGACAAAGCTGTCAACCCGTCCAACATAATGGGTACCTCAAAACGAATATGCGAAATTTATGTTCAGTCGCTTGCAAAGCATTTAGAGGTTATGGGCAATGTTAAAACTCAATTTATAACTACCCGTTTTGGAAATGTTCTGGGGTCCAACGGCTCTGTTATTCCTCACTTCCGCGAGCAAATCAAGAATGGTGGTCCTGTTACAGTTACGCATCCTGAAATTATTCGCTATTTTATGACCATTCCCGAAGCATGTAAGCTTGTGCTGGAAGCAGGGGCAATGGGCAAGGGTGGAGAAATATACCTGTTTGATATGGGTAAACCGGTTAAGATTATTGATCTGGCCAAAAGAATGATATCCCTTTCAGGTGCTAGAGGAGTCAGAATTGAGTTCACCGGGCTTCGCCATGGCGAAAAACTGTATGAGGAGCTACTCAACACCGAAGAGAATACGATTAAAACTCATCACGAAAAGATAATGATTGCCAGAGTGCAGGAGTATGACTACAATGAGGTAAAAGAGAAAATAGATGATCTTATTCTGACATCCTATCACTATGATAATATGAGAACCGTCAAAAAGATGAAAGAGTTGGTGCCAGAGTTTCACAGCCTCAACTCTCCTTACGAATCTGTTGACCGAATACTGGAGAAAGAGAAACAGAGTTCAAACTAAGAAAGTTCTCGCGATATTAATAAAAA
>CAYFUQ010000067.1:0-13125 GCA_964346415.1 uncultured Proteiniphilum sp. | reverse complement strand
AACATCTGCATTTCGTTTAGCATCTTGCTCTTCAAAAAGCGCTTTGACTTGTTCTTTTTGAACATCTGTTAGATTTAACTCCTTTGCCATCCATTCAGCCCTGTCTTTTGCATCCATTCTAACTTCTTGGCGCTGACGGTTGTCCTTGTTTAAATTTCTTCTTCCTTGTCTTTCTTGTGCTGTCATTGTAAAACTAACTGTCAACATAACAGCGAACATCATTAAAATTAACTTTTTCATAATCTTTGTTTTTTTATTGTTTATATTATTGCATCTTTTCATCATGCATTGTTTTGACACAAATATAATGAATAGTTTAATGCAATCATAGATTTTCAGCATTGTTTTTGTGATATAATAGCCAATAATACAGATAGTTGTATGAATATTAATGGCGATTATCATAATAAAACAAATATTCGTCGATACATTAATAGAGTTAGTCTATTCATTTTATGAGACGATATTGTCAATTATTTTTATTATAGTTTTCTATCTTTGTGACAATATATAGAAAACTAATAATTGTAATTATGAAAGCAAAGTCGTTTATATTAAAGTCGTTTATATTATTATCGCTGTTTTTATTTTCATCGATACTATTTGGTCAAAAATCAGGCAATCCACTTTTCCCGGGTTGGTATGCCGATCCTGAAGGAATAATTTTTGATAATGAGTATTGGATTTATCCAACATATTCTGCAGAATTTGAAGATCAGATTTTTCTGGATGCCTTTTCGTCGAAAGACTTAGTGAATTGGACAAAACACAGTAGAATTATCGATACAACTGAAGTAAAATGGGCTAAAATAGCTATGTGGGCCCCAGCCATTACAAAAAAGGATGATAAATATTATTTATTTTTTGCAGCTAACGATATTCAAAACAACGAAGAAGTAGGAGGAATTGGAATAGGAGTATCTGATCGACCTGAAGGTCCTTTTACAGATTATCTAGGAAAACCTTTGCTCGATAAAATTCACAATGGGGCTCAACCTATTGATCAGTTTATTTTTAAAGACACAGATGGTGTATATTATATGATATACGGTGGTTGGAGACATTGCAACATCACAAAGCTAAATGATGATTTTACAGGTTTTGTTCCTTTTGATGACGGCGTCATATTTAAAGAGATAACTCCTGAAGGTGGTTACGTTGAGGGTTCAGTAATGTTTATCAGAGATGGAAAATACTATTTCATGTGGTCTGAAGGCGGATGGGGTGGTCCTGATTATCAGGTTGCGTATGCTATTAGTGACTCCGTGACGGGACCATTTGAACGTATTGAAGTTGTGTTAAAACAAGATGGGATTATAGCAAACGGTGCAGGGCATCACTCTGTAATCAATATCCCTGGTACCGATGAATGGTATATTGTGTATCATAGACGACCTTTAGATACTAATGCAAGAGATGCACGCATGACATGTATAGAGAAAATGGAATTTGATGAAAATGGGAGAATTATTCCAGTGCAAATGACTATGGATGGTGTTGATGCAAGACCTTTACCTTAATTGTTTTTATGAAAATTGAAGAAAAGTATTTTGAGTATGGTGATGAGGGAATAAATCATCTATGCAAAGTTGATGAACAACTTGCATACGCCATCTCCAAAATAGGTAAAATATATAGAGCAATAGAACCAGAGATCTTCGCTTCTCTGGTTCGTTCTATTGTGGGACAGCAGATTTCAACCAAAGCACAAAAAACAATTTGGAATCGAATGCTTGAAGGAATTGGAGGTATAACACCCGAGAGCATTGACAAAATTAAAATAGATGAACTTCAAAAATTTGGTATCTCATTGCGTAAAGCTAATTATATAAAAGACTTGGCTGCTCAGGTTAGTTCAGGTCAATTCAAAATTGATGAACTATACGATTTGTCAGACGATGAGTTAATTGCCAAGTTGACAGAATTTAAGGGGGTAGGGGTATGGACTGCAGAAATGCTTATGATTTTTTCAATGATGCGTCCCAATGTGATCAGCTATGGTGATTTAGCAATAAGACGTGGAATGTGCAGGCTTTACGGATATGATAGTTTGGATAAGAAAACTTTTGAAAAGCATAGAAAGAAGTATGCTCCTTATGCCTCTGTTGCAAGTCTTTATATTTGGGCAGTCTCTTCGGGTGCATTAGATTAATTTACCTTTTCACCTGTTTTGGCTGACTCTAAATCTGCCTTCGATTTGCTTTGAGTAACAATATATACACCCATGAAAACTAAAGTAGCTGAAATTATTTTATCCGGCCCAAATTTGTCTAGCCCAATTATTATAGCAAGAATTGAAGCCATCACGGGTTGTAAGTAATTGTACATGCTTATGGTGGTTGGGCGTATTGTTTTCTGACTAATAGGAATAAGCATATATGTCAGAAAAGTGGAAAGAACAACTACATAACCAATTCTTAGATAGACAGAGGTGTCAAACTGACTTATATTGGTGCTTGTTAGCAAATTGAAGCTCATTGGAAAAGTTAATAGTGCCGCAAAGAGAAACATCCATTTCATTGCTGTAAGAGGTGAGTATCGAGATATCAAGTCTTTAAACAAAGTAAGGTAAAGTGCAAATGATGTGACTGAACCAAGTACAATCAAGTTACCTATCATACTCCCGCTAGAACTTTCGTTGTTACTATTCAAAACAAGTATTATCGCACCTGAAGCACCTGTGAGCACTCCAACTGCTTTTAACCATGTAATAGGTTCCTTAATTATAATGGCTGAAAGGAGCATTGTCACAATTGGCAGGAGTGTAACAACTAATGATGCATCAATAGGTGATGTTTTTGACAAACCATATATAAATGAGGTTTGATTTAGCACTATTGCAAAGAGTGATGCAAAAAAGAACAGCATTATGTCTCTTGGAGGAACTTTTTCTTTTTTCGTAAAAGGGGAAATTGCCCAGAATAAAATCGCTGCACCCATCATTCTGAAAAATGTCATTACAAAAGGGTCTAATACCTCCGGTACAATGGTTCGTGTGATAGGCGTGTTAAAACCGAATATTACATTTGCAACAAATAAAGCAATATGTCCATGTTTTTTATTCAAATTTGTCATCAGTCTTTTTTGTTTGTGGTTTTCTTCTTCTTTTAATCAAATACTTTACAATAAAGAAGATTACTAAAACAACAACTAATACTTTAATTGCAGTGCTAAGTTCGCTACTATATTTATCGATTAAATCAGACTGACCATGTGCCAGATATCCCAAAAGTGCAAGTATAACATTCCAAATTCCTGCTCCAATAAAAGTGTATATTGAGAAAACCAGGAAATTCATTTTAGCCAGTCCTGCAGGAATTGAAATAAGTTGGCGTATTACCGGAATAAGGCGTCCGAAAAATGTTGTGGCAACTCCATGCTTGTTGAAGAAAACTTCGGCACGTTCAACTTTTTCTCCACTTAACAACATCATTTTCCCGAATTTACCATCCGCAAGTCTGTAAATAATAGGACGCCCTAAAAATAAAGCTAAAAAATAATTGATATATGCACCAATAAGTCCACCAATTGTGCCCAAAAGCACAACCAGATAAATATTTAAAGAGCTTTCAGGTTTGCTTGCGATGTATGCAGCCGGTGGAATAACAACTTCTGAAGGAAAAGGGATAAAAGAACTTTCAACCATCATTAGTACGGTAATAGTTCCATAATTCATGTTTTGCTCATACCATCTTTCAACCTTTTGAATCAAATTGTTGTGGCTGATAGTTTGGGGTTGACTAGTCGTATCGATGTTGGTCTGAGCTTTTAATGGAAAAGACAAAAAAGCAGCACAAATAATAAAGATGGATAGAATTTTCTTTGTTCGCATATTGTATATGTAGATTCAAAAAGGGTGATAACCTAATTATATTATGTTGTAATGAAAATTGATTTCTTGTAATTAATTATGCAAAAGTACAACATTTTTTTGTCATTTACATTTTGAGTACTGCATAATAATGAATGAGTAAAAGTAAGATGTACTTTTCTAACAATTTTTGTTGTTTTTGATAGAACAATAGAATTTACAATTTGCAGATTTCATTAATATAAGGTATCTTTGACTGCTTTTTTAATTACCAAATTAACATATGACAGAAAACGACAACAAAGATAAAAAGATAGAAAACATAAAGAACACAGAAGATATATATCAGGAAACAGACAATGATTCAAAACAAATGACAGGATCTAAAATTACAACAAAGATACCTGATAATTCTCCTATGAATTTGTCTAAAATGTACCAAAACTGGTTTCTTGACTATGCATCCTATGTGATTTTAGAACGTGCCGTTCCTCATGTTGTAGATGGACTGAAACCCGTACAACGAAGAATAATGCATTCTATGAAACGAATGGACGACGGACGTTATAACAAAGTTGCAAATATTATTGGGCATACCATGCAGTTTCATCCACACGGTGATGCTTCTATTGGTGATGCACTTGTTCAAATAGGACAAAAAGACTTACTTGTTGACTGTCAGGGTAACTGGGGTAATGTCCACACAGGAGATAGTGCTGCTGCACCCAGATATATTGAAGCACGCCTGACTAAATTTGCGCTGGAAGTGCTGTTTAATCCAAAAACTACAGAGTGGAAACCATCTTACGATGGAAGAAATAAAGAGCCTATAACTTTGCCATCAAAATTCCCATTGCTTTTAGCCCAGGGAACTGAGGGAATTGCAGTGGGTCTTACATCTAAGATATTGCCTCACAATTTCAATGAACTCTGTGACGCTTCAGTTGCCTACCTTCAGGGAAAAGAATTTAAGCTATATCCCGACTTTCAAACCGGAGGTCTTATTGATGTAGAAAGATACAACGATGGAGAGCGTGGTGGCTCTGTAAAGGTGCGTGCTTCTATTCAAAAAATAGATAATAGAACATTGGTAATTAATAGTCTTCCTTATGGCAAGACAACCTCTTCATTAGTAGAGTCAATTTTGAGAGCTAACGATCGAGGTAATATCCGAATCAGAAAAGTTGACGATATTACGGCTGACAATGTAGAGATGCACGTTCCATTGCAAGCCGGTGTCTCTTCCGACAGAACGATTGACGCATTATATGCATTCACTGATTGTGAGATAAACATATACCCCAACTGCTGTATTATTGATGAAGATAAACCTCACTTTATAACAGTAAGTGAAGTGTTGCGTCTTTCTGCAGAGCGTACAAAGGATTTGTTGCAAATGGAGCTTCAGATAGAAAAACGAGAAAAGCAAGAGTCATTGCTATTTGCCTCACTCGAAAAGATTTTTATCGAAGAGCGCATTTATAAAGATGAAGAGTTTGAAAATGCAAAGGATATGGATACTGCAGTTGCCCATATTGATTTGCGTCTAGAGCCATATAAGGTCGATTTTATAAGAGAAATAACCAAAGATGATATTCTCAAATTGATGGAAATCAAAATGGCTCGAATATTAAGATTCAATTCGGATAAAGCTGAGGAAATCATCGCAAAGTATAAAAGTGATATAGAAGAGATTGACCATAATCTCAATAATCTTGTTGATTATACGATAGCATGGTACTTGATGTTGAAAGAAAAATACGGAAAGAATTTCCCAAGACAAACTGAGATAAGAAGTTTTCAAAGCATAGAAGCTACCAAAGTAGCTGAAGCGAATGAAAAGCTTTATATCAATCGTGAGGAGGGATTTATTGGAACCGCACTTAGGAAGGACGAGTATATTTGTGACTGTTCAGACCTGGATGATGTTATAGTATTCTTTAAGGATGGCAAGTATAAGGTTGTGAAGGTTAGTGATAAAATGTTTGTTGGCAAAGGAATTTTATATGCAAATGTTTTTAAGAGAAATGATAAGCGGACTATTTATAATGTTGTTTACCGTCATGGTAAGTCCGGTCCTCATTATATTAAACGATTCAATGTAACAAGTATTATTCGAGATCGTGATTATGATGTGTCTCAGGGTAAGGAAGGTTCTAGAATTGCTTACTTTAGTGCCAACCCTAATGGTGAGGCGGAAACAATAAGAGTAATTCTGAAACCCAAACCACGTATGAGAGTCTTGCAGTTTGAAACAGACTTTAGTGAAATTGCAATTCGTGGAAGAGGAACACAAGGTAATATTCTAACCAAAGCGGATGTCCATCGAATTCAATTAAAACAAAAAGGTGTATCAACTCTTGGAGGACGTAAAGTATGGTACGACCCGGATGTGATGCGTTTAAACTATGATGAAGAAGGAAAGTATCTTGGAGAGTTCTCAGGTGAAGAGAAAATATTAGTTGTTGAGAAAAACGGAGATTTCAGAACAATCAATTTTGATTTAAGCAATCACTTTGAACCCGGAATTATTAGAATTGAAAAGTTTGATGAGCACAAAGTATGGTCAGCAGCATTGTTCGACGCAAGCCAAGGCTTTGCTTATATAAAACGTTTCACTTTTGAAGAGCTAAACAGACCTGCCAACTTTATGGGTGAAGAAGAAGGTTCTAAACTTTACTTACTGACAGATACAGTTTACCCTCGCATAAAGGTTACATTTGGTGGTGGTGATGATTTCCGTGATCCAATCGAAATAGATGTTGAAGAATTTATCGCAGAGAAGAGCTATCGGGCTAAAGGTAAGAGGATCTCTAATTATGAAGTTGAAGACATTGAGGAATTAGAGCCTACTCGTTTTCCGGAACCGGTAAAAGAAGAGAAATCAACCGAAGTTGAAATTGATCATGATGATGACGACGATGATATAGATGACTCGGACCTTCTTGATGAAATAACAGGGCAAATGAGCCTGTTTTAGTAGAGCAGACATTATAAAATAATAAATAAAGCAAGCTAATTATATAATGTAATTGGCTCGCTTTTCTATTTGTGAAATACTAAATATAGAGTTATTTTGCTTTTGATAATAAATAATAGTCAAGAATAACCATAGCTGCCATTGCTTCCACAATAGGCACAGCACGGGGCAACACACACGGGTCGTGTCGTCCACGTGCTTTTATAGTAGTGTCTTTACCGTAAATATCTACTGTCTGCTGCTCTCTTAAAATAGTAGATACAGGCTTAAAAGCTACTCTGAAGTAAATATCTTGTCCGTTAGATATTCCGGCTTGGATGCCGCCTGAATTATTACTCCGAGTGCTTATTACTCCACCGTCATCAAAGAATGAATCATTTAATTGAGAGCCTCTCTTGCTAACTTCGAAACCATGACCATATTCAAAACCTTTCACTGCATTGATGCTCAACATTGCACTCCCCAGTACGGCATGCAATTTTCCAAAAACCGGTTCTCCCAATCCAACAGGAATACCATTAATTATGCATGTTACTACACCTCCAATAGTATCTCCTTCGTACTGAACTTCTTTTATGAGTTGAATCATTTCTTCAGACTTTTCTAAATCGGGACAGCGAACTGGAGTATCCTCAATTTTTGATAGATCGAGCATTTTATAATCTTTTTCTACTGCAATGTGTCCTACTTGAGAAGTGTAAGCAGTGACTGATATGCCTAATTGTTTTAGATATAATTTTGCAACAGCACCTGCAACCACTCTTGCTATTGTTTCTCTTGCAGACGTTCGACCACCTCCCCTATGATCTCTAATACCATATTTCTTTTGGTATGTGAAGTCAGCGTGCGAGGGCCTAAACACATCCTTAAGGTTGTTGTAGTCAGATGACTGTTGATTTTGATTTTTAATCATAAATCCAATTGGTGCACCGGTAGTTTTTCCTTCGAAAACGCCGGAAAGAATTTCTATTTTGTCAGGCTCAACCCTGGGAGTGGTAATTCTTGATTGTCCGGGGCGACGTCTGTCTAATTCACTTTGGATAAATTCCAAATCTAATTCAATGCCCGCAGGGCAACCATCGATTACGCCACCTACGGCTTCACCGTGTGATTCACCAAAAGAAGTTAGTCTAAAAATATTACCAAATGTATTCATCGTGAATGTTGTTCAAATTTTGTCAGTTAATAGCAGCAAATATTATCTGTTTTGCTTTGTCATTGAGACAATAGTTTCACCCAAACTACCTAAGCTCTTTATAGATGCCATTGACGATGCGTTAGCTATATCATCATGATAGTAGTCTCCAATTGTTACAGTTGGAGTTGGGTAAAGTAATATGAAGTTACTTTCTTTAAAATATTTGTTTATGTAAGTTGGGATTTTACTCATAGCACTTTGATACGAAGGCTTTTTCAATCTGCTCATAACTATAATTAAGCCTTCGTTTTTCTTAAGCTCCCTAGTTAGAATTAGGAAATCATCCCAATCTTCAAATTCATGAAAATCAACATCAATAGGATGCTGTTTATTTATGCCTTTTAGAATATTCAACATAGATTCATTTCCGTAAAAACTAAGCTTTGAGCTTGTATTTCTACTTAAGTTCCACAATTTAGAAAGCCAAAGAGGAAAACCAATTTCTTTTTCAGCATTTGGTGGAATAATTACCAAACGTCTTTTTATGGTAGAAAGTGGCTGAATTGCCTTAAAGATAAATGTTGTAGTGTGTGTTTTACTCAGAACTCCTTCAACAAGATTGCCCAAAAACGATTCAGACACATCCTGTTTGACATGAAGTCCGAGAATTAAGTCAGTAATATTATACTTTTTAATAACACCAAGCATTCCATAACCAACATTCATATCGTATCGAATCAGCGGATGAACTATTGTTTCAGCTCCTGCACCAATTTTTACAGCTTCATCAAGAAGCTTTCTTGCTTCTTTTTCTATTTTTGGATCATCATCAGTACTTTTGATGATATTCAATGCATAAACATCATGTGTGTTGACTTTTGATTTTATGACCAAACTTAATTCTACCAGATCACGTAATGTGTCTTTGTTTGCAACTGGGATTAATATTCTCTCATCTGTTTCAGCATCTTCTGCCTGAAGATCTCCCTCTGACAGAGCAAGTTCAATAGCTCCTTTCTGTGCTATTAGTGATGCCCATGTGCAAGTAACTAAAATCATTACGATCGTACCATTCAAGATATTATCATTTAGCAATCCGGCACCATGGGCAACTGTGATAGCTGCAAGAGTTGCAGCAGCCTGAGCATTGCTTAATCCAAAAATAAGTTTTCTCTCAGCGCTAGTATAACCATAAATTTTTTGTGTAATAAGTGCTGCAAGATATTTTGCAACAGTTGCAACAATTGTCATCACTGCAGCCACTTTGATTGTTTCCCAACCGGTTACAAACGCTCTGTAATTGATTAACATTCCAACACTAATCAGGAATATAGGGATGAAAACTGCATTTCCCACAAAATCAATTCGATTCATAAGCGGTGACACCGATGGAATCAATTTGTTGACAGACAGCCCCGCAAGGAAAGCACCGATAATAGCTTCAATTCCTGCCAGTTCTGCAAAGAATCCTCCCAGAAACACTATTGCCATTATATAAATAAATTGTGCTGTGCTATCGTGAACAGTCTTAAAGAACCATCTGGTCATTAGAGGAAACAAAAATACAACAACTAGTGCAAACACAATTATAGATAAAGTCAGCTTGGTCCAAAAAGCTGCATTAACCACACCATCATGCATACTCATAATAACAGCAAGCACAAGTAGTGCTAGTGTGTCTGTTATCATAGTTCCACCAATAGTAATTGTAACTGCTCTGTTTTTACCGGCTCCTAGTTTACTAATGATTGGATAGGCTATTAAAGTGTGGGAAGCAAACATACTGGCTAAAAGAATAGAAGAAACAACGCTAAGATTAAGCAAATAGTGTCCGGCAAAAAAACCTAAAGTCATGGGAATAATAAATGTAATCAACCCAAACACAAGGCTCTTAGAGCTGTTCTTCTTAAACTCTTCAACATCAATTTCTATACCTGCCAGAAACATTATATAAAGGAGCCCCGCATTGCCCAACATAATCATATTGCTGTCGCGCGACATCAAAAATAAACCGAATGGTCCGATTACTGCGCCTGCAATAATAAGTCCAATTAAAGACGGAATCCTGATTTTATTAAAAATAATTGGTGCGAGAAGCACAATTATGAATAAAATCAGGAATTGAGCTGTTGGATTTGAAATTGGCAATGTTAAATTATATAACAATGTCATAGTCGTCTTTTTATGTTTATAATGTTTCTTATAGGTTTATCAAGAGATATTTCTTGTTGTTAGCATCCGCATCCGCCGCAACCACCTCCACCATGGTGGTGATGACCATGCTCGTGGTCATGATCATGGCCACAATCACAGTCGCCACAGCCATCATTTGTCATTAAGGCTGCAATTTCTTCGGGTGTAGCATCGCGAACTTCCTGAACGACACCTTCAAAATGCATAGTTTCTCCGGCAAGTGGGTGATTGAAGTCCATTGTAACGGTTGCTTCATTAACTTCAACAATCGAACCCATCAAACGGTTACCATCGGTATCCATCATGGGCAAAGTATTCCCTTCAAAAAGTATTTCTTCATTAACTTTGCCGTTAACTTCAAAAATATTTATTGGCAAATCGATAATTCTGGTTTCGTCGAAGTCTCCGTAGGCTTCTTCAGGGCTTAGTGTAAATTTAAACTTATCACCTTTTGACAAACCGTAAAGATTGGCTTCAAAAGCTTGCAACATCGAGTTTGTTCCATAAATAAACTCAAGAGGTTTGTCGGCAGTAGCCTGCTCCATTAATTCGAGTTCATCGTCTTCGCCTACGTTTAAGTCGTATGTTACTACAACATATTTGCTGTCTGCAATTTTCATAAAATAATTGTTATTTAGAAATTAGTTTTACATAAATTTCCCTGATCCTGAACTGCAAATTGGCATTCAGTGATAAAAGAATATATAATAAAAATGAATCTCTGGTTTGATATAAAAAATAAATATAGTTTTTAAACAATGACTAATTGAAATAGTTCTACTCTTCAATAGCATTTTTGAGGTCTTCCATTGCTTTTTTCAGAACAGAAAGAGGTGATCCTACATTAAGTCGCATAAATCCCTTTCCTTCTTCACCAAACATTGCACCACTGTTTAATGCAAGCTTAGCTTTGTTGACAAACAGTTCAACCACTTTATTGTGTGATAGTCCCAGGCCTCTGCAGTCCAGCCACATAAGAAAGGTAGATTCCATCTCAATAGGTTTAATTTGAGGGATATTATCTTTCAAATAGTCTGTTACAAACTCCATGTTCTTCTGAACATAATCTGTTACCTGATCAAGCCATTCTTCACCATGATTATATGCTGCCTCTGTGGCCGTATAAGCATAAAGGGTACCCTGGTTAAGTTCTCTGGAAGTCAGATAATTCATAAACTTTTCACGAATCTGTTTATTATGCGTGATTGCAAATGAGCTTACAATACCGGCAATATTGAAAGTTTTGCTTGGCGCCATAAGTGTGATGCTATTTTCCCTTGCTTTTTCCGATACAGTTGCGAATGGGAGATGCTTGTGTCCGTTAAAAGTAAAGTCTGCATGAATTTCGTCAGATATCACCAGAATATTGTTATCATAGCATATCTTGGCTAGTTCTTCCAATTCTTCTTTTTTCCACACACGACCAACGGGGTTGTGAGGGCTGCAAAATATCAACATCTTACATTCCTGTTCGGCAATGATGCTTTTCAATCCTTCAAAATCCATTGAGTACTCACCATTTTCCAAAATCAGAGGATTGTTGATTATAGTACGGTTCATAGCCTCTGTTACAAGTTTAAAAGGATGATAAACGGGAGGTTGAATAATTATATTATCTTTTTCCTGAGTAAAAGTGTCGATTGCAAATGCAAAACCTTTCACTACACCTGGAACAAATGTTAATTCCTCTTTCTCAACTTTATAATCATGTCTTCTATCCAACCATCCAATAATTGAATTATAATATGAAGCGTTGTCCATAGTGTATCCGAAAACACCATGTTCGGTACGCTTTGCCAGCGCTTCTGTAACTGCGGGGGGGGATAAAAAATCCATATCTGCCACCCACAGAGGAGTTAAGTCACTACGTCCAAATACTGTATTTAACTTGTCTGTCTTTATACAGTTTGTTCCCGATCGATCAATGATTTCATCAAAATTGTACTTCATAATATCATATACTTTAATAGAAACTGCTTTTTATAAGTTTGTTGCTTTGTTGTTTTTTCCCACCAAAATTTATTGATTCTACTGCAAGACCAAGCATAAACTGGTGAGAATCAATTTTAGTGATTATGCTGTTGACATCAGTTTTGTAATAATTGCCTAAATAGCCGGTTCTTATAGTTATATTTTTTACAGGTATGTCAACAGTAAGGTAATTTTGCAACGCAAGTTGATTGAAAAAAGAACCAAACAAAATTGTACCTGCTCCATTTCCGAGCATAAAAATTTCGTAGTAAGACTGCCCATAAGCGGGCGAAAAGAATAAACCTGCAAATGGTGAAGTTAACTGCCATCTGAAAGTCATATTGCTCCAACCATAGGTTGCCATGGCAGATATGTTTAAATTCAGAGAAGTCTTAAGTGAACCAGGGTTGTTTGAATTCCTTTGATTATAAATACCTCCCAAGGCAGCTTCAGTTCCACCACCGGCATACAACTTCAGATTATGCTTATTGTAGAAAGGATATAACATATTTGCATTGTAAGATACATTGCCATAATATTCATTTGCAGATGCAGAAGGATTTTTTGTAAAAGCTACTTGCAAATTGAACTTTTGTTGAAAGATTACTTTATTGTCGAAGAAGCGTGTTGAGTTTATTCGTTCACTAAGAATTGAAGTTGTGAATCCTTTATATTGTAAAGGTGAAAGATATGTCTCATTTAGAAACGATTGTCCAACACCAACCATCGTAGATTGGTTTACAGATTTGATTGGATTTTCCTGACTTCTAAGCTTAAAAGCAAAGAAGACAAATATCAGAACGAATAGAAAAAATATCTTGTAGCAAATTGATTGCATTTATTCCCTAGTGTTTGAATGTGTGTGCTACACATCAATTATTAATCAGAAGCGGCTTTTAGTTCGACTTCTGCTACAAAAGTAGTAAATTATAAAAAAACAATTTGAATAATATCAGGTTATTATCCAAAAAAGTAATTTAATCTTTATATATCATTTTGTTGTCCATAACGAAAGTTCTACTACTTATAGAG
>CAYFUQ010000066.1:0-13313 GCA_964346415.1 uncultured Proteiniphilum sp. | reverse complement strand
ACTTGTAATATGCCATTATAGTTCTACATTCAGACATTACAAACTTGTAATATGCTTATATAGTTCTACATTCAGACATTACAAACTTGTAATATGCCATTATGGTGTAAAATTGAGACTTAAGGAGAGTCTAAGAAAAAATGGGACTGTCTAAAAAATCAGACAGTCCCATTAATTATTATATAGATTTTAAATCCCTATTTTACAACCTTAAGCTCATCAATAACATGATGAGCATTCATCAACTTGTCAATAGCATATAGTACATATCTGATATCGACACTTATGGTGCGCTGCATGTCAGGACCAAAAATTATGTCACCACTTAATGCTTCCCAGTTGCCATCAAAGGCAAGTCCAATAAGCTCTGCATTTTTATTAAGGACGGGGCTTCCGGAGTTTCCGCCTGTGATGTCATTATCAGAAAGGAAATTGATTCTGAGCGTTCCATCTTCAGCAGCATATTCCTCAAAGTCGCCTTCGTGGAGAGCATCAATAATGTATGCCTGAAGGTCAAACTCAGGATCATTTTCAATATATTTTTCCAGAATACCTCCAGACGTTGTATAATAATCATACCACACACCATCGCGTGGGGAATATCCTTTTACAGATCCATAGCTCATGCGCTGTGTGAAAGTAGCATCGGGATAGAAAGTTTTGTCCGGATCCATTTCCATCAGGGCAGCTATCAGCTCACGCTCTCCACGCATCATATCCTGATATGCGTTCATCATCTGCCCCGACAGCTCATATCCCATATCTTTGGCAGAAAGGGCAAGTTGCATAGCCGGATCTTGAGTCAGCACTTCGACATCAGCTATTTGCAACAGTTCCAATAAGCTTTCGAGACTGGTAAATTTAGAGTTTGCAAACAGCCATTCGGTGTATTTCTCATAATCACCATCAAATTCACTTAAAATAGTTTCGTAAATATCAGGCATGTATTCAGTTGGCACACGCTCGGCATACAGTTTCATTAACACGGGAATTACTTTTTTATCCAATTCCGGCTCATAATCCTTATATGCCTCCAATATTCTGTCATTTATAAAATTAGCTTTATCCTCATCAGTTCCATCTGTATCAAATTGCAAAATGGTGTTTGCAAATCGAATCAGTTCAATACCATTATTGAATGTTTCAAGATAGTATGTGGTGTATCTTGCAAGCTCTGTTGAACCTACATATGCATTCTCCAGAGTTGACAGCATATTTCCAAACTTGTCTTTGTTTTTTGAATCGCTGTTAATCCAGTCGCTCAAACGTTGTTCCAATTTGCGTTTTTCATCAAGAACCCCCAACTTGGTCAGTGCTTCATTCATTCCCATCGAATTTTTCCAATAGTTCGAGCTACCTGCATATTTATTTGCATACTTGATACGAATAGTATCATTTTGAGTCATTGCATCCCACCAGATAGCCTGCTTTTCACCTCTCACCTCAATACGAGGCTTGTTTTGCGACTCCATCATCTGCTCAATTCCAAATGAAGAAAGATAGCGCTGCGTACTGCCCGGATAACCCACAGTCATAGCATAATCATTATCGGCTACGCCGGCTATGGAAACAGGCACTACATATTTGGGAGTATAAGGCACATTGGTTTCGCTATAACGTGCAGGTTTGTTGTCTTTATCAGCATACACACGGAACACAGAGAAATCGCCTGTTTGGCGCGGCCACATCCAGTTGTCTGTGTCACCTCCATATTTACCAACAGATGATGGAGGAGTCACTACCAGGCGCACATCACGAAACACATCATATACAACTTTATAATATTTGTTGCCGGCATAAAACGGAACAATTCTGGCAGAAGTAAACGGATCGTTATCGTATCGTTCAATCAAAACTTCACCAATCGAATCTATGGCATTGAGTCGCTCTAATTCGGTTGAGTTTGGCTCGAGTTTCGATAGAATTTGCTCGGTCACATCATCCATACTTCTCAAAAATGACACATTAAGCCCATCGGCATGCAACTCTTCGCCAAAACTGTCAGCCTTAAAACCATCCTTAAGATAGTCATGTTCCACAGCACTAAGCTTTTGAATAGCACCATATCCGCAGTGATGATTGGTAAAAACCAACCCCTTTTCTGAAACCACCACTCCGGTACAGCCGCCACCAAAAATAACTACTGCATCTTTGAGAGAGGGATTGTTCTCGTCATACATTTTATCAATAGGAAATGTAAAACCTAACTCTTTCATTCGTTCAACGCTCTCTCTGTTAAGCTCTTTCAGCAGCCACATGCCCTCATCGGCATAAGATGCAGAAAAGAAAAACAGGACAGCCACTAATGTTAATGTCAATTTTCTCATTTAATAATACTCTTATATGATTTGGTAATTTTAAAATCGATGCGTTATTTAAAATACTTTCCCACAACGGGAAGGTCACGCAAAGGTAATTCTTTTTTAATAACAACGGCGACGTAGATACTCACAATTATGGTGTTAACTAGAAGACGCAACTCCACACTTGATATAAATGTATGCGACAACTGCAGTCCTGCAAACAACGCCAGTGCCAGTGTAGTAAAGAAAGCTGCCTTGCGCAATTCATAACCGATGGGATAATGTCGCTGACCCAAAAAGTAAGAAACAATCATCATCACCAGATTTGCCACAAATGCCGCCCATGCGCAGGCCATATAGCTAAATTGGGGTATGAAAGCAACTTGAATGCCCAAAGTAATTACAAAGCCCATGATGGACATATAAGCTCCCCAGCGTGTTTTGTCGGTAAGCTTGTACCATAGTGACAAATTGAAATAAATACCAAAAAACAGTTCCCCCATCATCACTATGGGTACCACTTTTAGTCCCTCATGATAGTTCTTGGGAATCAAAAATTTGATAATGTCAATATATCCCATGGTTACAAGGAAAATAAGCAATCCAAGAATCAGGAAATATTTTGATGCATCTGCATACGATTTAAGATTACCGCCACCTTGTGCCTCTCTGTTTTTGGCAAAGATAAAAGGTTCAAAAGCGTAACGGAATGCCTGTGTGAACATTACCATGATAATTGCTATTTTGAAACTTTGCCCATATATCCCCAACTGAGTCATGGCCTCGCTCTTGTCAGGATAGAGGATTGGAAAAATAATTTTATCCATTGTTTGATTGAGCACGCCGGCAATTCCTAATATCATTATGGGAAATGAATATCGAAGGATTCGGGTAAGCAACTTTTTATCAAATCTATATTTGATACGTAATTCGGGTATCAGAAATAAGAACTGCGATGCAGAGGCCATCAGATTGGAGTAAAAAATGTAATCAACTCCATTTTTTATGTCATACCAGCCAAAAAGAGCGGGAAAATGCTTTGCCAAGCGCGGTGCCACAATAAAGAAAAACATATTGAATATGATGGTGAGTATCACATTCAGTATCTTTATAAAAGCAAACTTCACCGGGCGTTGGCTATAACGCAGATAGGCAAATGGCAATGCCGCAAGAACATCAATGCCCAAGATAATAAAGATAATACTTAGATAGCGTGGCTTGATAGCCATTCCAAAACCACTAAGAGCATTAGCAATCGGATTGAGAAATGTGAAAGATATCAGCAGGAACAATATCGTTGTCGTAAAAATAGAGATTAACGATGTGGAATATACTTTTTGCGTATCACTCTCCTTGTTCACAAACCGAAAGAATCCGGTCTCCATGCCGTAGGTAAGAATCACTTGCAGGAGTGCTATCCAGGCATAAAAGTTTGTGATTGCTCCCATTTCTGCACGAGTCTCGAGTGCAAAAGCCCAAAATAGCCCCAAAAACCAACTCAACAACTTGGGCACAATGCTGCTAACACCATAAATAGCAGTCTCCTTGGCCAAAGTTTTCATTCCGCTTGCCATATCTTATTTTGCTTATTAACATGCAAAAGTAGTCAAAAATGTCTTTGCTTTAACCACTTATCTTTACAATTATACATCTTTTATACCTATGTCTAATGGAACTTTGAAAAAAAAAAACTAATTTTGTCGTTTTGAAAATTATAAATTGGGACACCTCAAAGAGGTTTATCCCTTTCACATTAAATTATATATGGTAACAGGAGATGTTTTTAAAAAAATCGTTTCACACTCCAAGGAATACGGTTTTGTTTTTCCCTCCAGCGAAATTTATGATGGTCTGGGAGCGGTTTACGATTATGGTCAAATGGGTGTTGAATTAAAAAACAACATCAGAAAATATTGGTGGGATTCCATGACATTACTCAACGACAATATCGTTGGACTGGACTCAGCTATCTTTATGCATCCGACCATTTGGAAAGCATCGGGACACGTAGATGCCTTCAATGATCCGCTGATTGACAATAGAGAAAGTAAAAGACGTTATCGTGCCGATGTGCTCATAGAAGACCACATGGCTAAGATTGATGACAAAATCAATAAAGAGGTTGAGAAAGCCACAAAACGTTTTGGAGACAGCTTTGACGAAAAAATGTATCGCGAGACTAACCCGCGCGTGGTAGGATATCAGAAAGAGAAAGATGAAATATACGAGCGTTTTGCTAAAGCTCTCAACGATGATAATCTTGAAGAACTCAAGCAAATCATTATTGATTTGGAAATTGCATGCCCCATTAGCGGAACACGCAACTGGACAGATGTAAGAAAGTTCAACCTGATGTTCTCAACCGAGATGGGCTCAACTGCCGACAACACAATGAAGATATATCTGCGCCCTGAAAATGCACAAGGTATGTTTGTTAACTACCTAAACGTACAAAAAACAGGTCGCATGAGAATCCCATTCGGTATTGTGCAAACAGGTAAAGCTTTCAGAAATGAAATTGTAGCACGACAATTTATTTTCCGTATGCGCGAGTTTGAACAGATGGAAATGCAATTTTTTGTGGCTCCGGGCGAAGAGCTTGACTGGTTTGAGCATTGGAAAGAGAAGCGACTTAAATGGCACCAGGCTCTGGGCTTTGGAAACGATAAATATCAGTTTCACGACCACGCCAAAATGGCTCACTATGCCAACGCTGCAACAGACATTGAATTCCTGATGCCTTTCGGATTCCGCGAAGTGGAAGGAATTCACTCACGTACCGACTTTGACTTATCGCAACATGAGAAGTTCTCAGGCAAGAAACAACAATACTACGACCCCGAAAAGAAAGAGTCTTACATTCCTTATGTAGTTGAGACCTCTATTGGATTAGATAGAATGTTCCTTTCTATTCTTGCAGGTTCATACAGCGAAGAGATATTAGATAATGGCGAAACACGTGTTGTACTAAGGCTTCCTGCACCACTGGCTCCCGTTAAGCTGGCCATTCTGCCTCTGGTAAGAAAAGATGGACTACCTGAAAAAGCAAAAGAAATACAAGATATGCTGAAGTTTGACTTTGCATGTCAGTATGACGAAAAAGACAGTATCGGTAAACGATATCGTCGTCAGGATGCAATCGGAACACCTTATTGCATTACTATAGACCATCAGACCTTAGAGGACAACATGGTAACCATTCGCCACCGAGACACAATGGAACAAGACAGAGTTGCAATCTCAGATTTAGAAAAAATCATTGGAGATAAAGTATCCATTAAGAGTCTCTTGAAGAAATTGGTATAAACGAAGAGAAAACAATATAATCAAAAGAACATTTATGAAACGCATACTACTATCTATACTAACTATGGTGCTGATATTTGCATCATGTGATAAAACTGAAACTTTTGACGACACTCGAAAGAATGACAACGAAATGCAATTTGCCAAAATTGCAGCAGATCCAGCATATAAGAAAATTGAGTCAAAGTCAGGCAACGGTTTTATAATGTACAAAGTTATAAAGGAAGGCGAGATCGATCCGGACCAGAAGCCAATATTCACCGATAATGTTAAAACACATTACACAGGCTGGTATAAACGCTTTTGGACAAAAGAAGATACTTTTATAGATGATAATGGGTTTACGTTTCAAAATAAAATCATCTTTGACACCACAGCTATAGAAGGTAGTGAAACTGAAAAATCCAGTGAGTTCTCTGTAAGCAAAGTTGTCGATGGATTTTCTACCGCTCTGCAACATATGCACGTGGGCGACAAATGGGAAATTTGGATACCATGGCAGTTGGGATATGGTGCGTATGATTATAGTGCAGGCGGTATTTCTGCCTACAGTACTCTTGTTTTCGAATTAGAATTAGTAGAAATAGTAAAGTAAGATAGTTACAAACTATTCAGATATTTTTCAATGGCACTCCTCACTTGTGAGCGGGTGCCATTAAATTTATTAACCATCACCGTGAATGCATACTGCTTGTCACCATCAAGCAAATAACCAGAGTAACAATGGACACCACCAATACTGCCACTCTTTGCAATTATCTTACCCTCATATCGTGTTCCTTTCATAAATGAACGCAACGTTCCATCTCTTCCGGCCTTGGGCAACGATGATATAAAGTTTGCTGACTCCTCACTCTTATTATACATATAATATATAATGTCATTAAGAAAGGACGGACTAAAAGCATTTTGCGGTGCCAATCCCGAACCATCATGAAGCTTGAGTGATGTAACAACAACTCCTTTTTGCTTCCACAGATTTTCAATCGCTTCAATTCCTCGTTCGAGCGAATCATAATGTGAGCTACCATTCTTCACAACACCTATTGTTCTTATCAAATGCTCTGCATAATGATTATTGCTAACCACATTGGTCTCACGTACAATTTCCTTCAAAGCAGGCGAAGAATGCGAATACAAAATGTCTCCTACTGTATGAATTATACTTTTACCTGCTAAATAGTCTGCCCGTACTGTTTCCACCTTTGACACCTTCACCCCGGATTTAGACAGATATTCAGCCATCACCTCCCCCATCAACATACCCGGATCAGGGATATCACCTTTGATACTAAATGCACTTCTACCTGAAGGGATATCACCCCTCACTGCCCTATTGAAAGAAAAGGGCGTACCATAGATATATCCGTTATCTTTGCCAGTATTGTTCAGAGTAAGTTCATTTACAAATGTAAGTTGTTTAATTTCGGGTTCTGTACGAATAATTTTAGCTGAAATGTTATTGGTTGTATTGAAAAATAGTTTGTAACTATTATCAAAAATACTAATACCATATGCGCCTGCGGCATAATAGTTGCCCATATCTATCCAGGTCCATTCGGGCGAGACACCGTTGTAACCAAAAAGATTGTCAACTACATAAATTGTGTATTCTTTATCACAATCTAACTGTTGTTTTAGAGCTCTCGCACTTTGTTCGAAAAACTGATATTTATTGTCACTAAATGCTTCACTGCCCAAAGTAGGGTCACCTGAGCCAATAATCAAAATCTTATTGGGCTGATTTTTATCCAGTCCCACCAGAGTATTATACCTATACTCACCACCTAATATCTCAAGAGCGGATGCTGTCGTTATTAGTTTCGCAACTGAGGCGGGAGTCAATGATTTTTGTTCATCATACGATGCAATTGTAATGCCTGTCTTTAAGTCAGTGACCTGCAAGCCAACAGATGCATGTTTTAGTGCAGGATTATTTACAAACTGCTGAATTGATGTCTGCGAAAACACAAACAAAGAAAGAAACAAAAAGAATGTCAGGGTTGAAAAACGATAAAGCATATGGAAGTATTTTTGACAAAAATATAAAAAATAATTCTCATCTCATTATTATTGAATCTTTTCGGAAGTTTGTAGCGATGTTCGGTATTGTTTACATACGATTTATTATTAGAAAAAATATTAGTAACTTTGCGGCTGAAAATTAAGCAATTAGTTTCCAACACTTAGATTATAAATTTTTTAATCAATTATAAATGAAAAAATTACTTTTATTTTTTACTGCAATTATGACTTTATTTGCATGCACAAATCCGGCTGGAAAACAGTCGAAAGGAGAGATTTTTCTTTCGGAATTTGACACACCTTTTGGAATGCCGGATTTCAACAAAATCAATTTCGATGATTTCAAACCTGCCTTTTTAAAAGGTATGGAAGATGCGGCTGAGGAGATTAACGCCATTGCTGAAAATCCGGAACAGCCTACATTTGAGAATACAGTTGTTGCGCTGGACAACAGCGGAGAACTGCTTAGCCGTGTTTCTCGCGTGTTTGGCGGCCTCAGAAGCGCCGAGTCTAACGATGAAATCAGAGCATTGGCTGTTGAACTGTCCCCTCTATTGTCAGAGCACAGCGACAATATTTATATGAATGATAAACTCTTCGAAAGAATCAAGACCATTCATGACAACATCGACAATCTTGACCTTAACACAGAAGATGCACGACTTCTTGAGGTGTATTACAAAAGGTTCGTACGATCAGGCATTATGCTGAATGAAGCGGATAAAAACAGACTTAGAGAAATTAATAAGGATCTCTCAGCACTAACTATAGATTTCGGTAATAATCTGCTAAAAGAAACCAACGACTTCAAACTTGTTATTGACAATGAGGAAGATCTGGCGGGTCTTTCAGAAGGATTAATTAATGCAGCGGCCGAAACTGCCAAAAACAACGGCGAAGAAGGTAAATGGATATTCACCCTTCACAAACCAAGCTGGTTGCCATTCCTGCAAACATCAGAAAAACGTGAGTTGCGCGAGAAGCTATACAAAGCTATGTACATGCGTGGTGACAATGACAACGATAATGACAACAAAGCAACAATCAACAAAATTGTAAATCTACGAATCGAAAAAGCACAAATGCTGGGCTACGATTCTCATGCTGACTTTGTTTTGGAAGAAACAATGGCTAAAAACCCGGAAAATGCTTATAAACTTCTAAACGATGTTTGGAGCTACGCACTGCCGCAAGCTAAGAAAGAAGCAGCAGAGCTGCAGGCAATGATTGATGCTGAAGGAAATAGCTTCAAGTTGGAATCATGGGACTGGTGGTACTATACAGAGAAACTTAGAGAGCAAAAATATGCACTCAATGAAGAGGAAATAAGACCATACTTCAAAATGGAAAATGTACGTGAAGGGATTTTTGAAGTTGCAAACAGATTATATGGTTTGAGCTTCAAAAAACTGGATAATCCTCCTATTTATCATCCTGAAGTAGAGGCTTATGAGGTGTTTGACAAAGACGGATCGCACTTGGCTGTGTTTTATACCGACTACTTCCCTCGCGAAGGCAAAAATGCAGGTGCATGGATGAGTAGCTTCCGCAGTCAGCAAATAAAGGATGGCGAAAATATCCGTCCGCTTATCTACAACGTTGGAAACTTCACACGCCCTTCAGGTTCTAAACCTGCTCTGTTGACATTGGATGAAGTTGAAACCACATTCCATGAATTTGGTCATGCCCTGCACGGTATGCTGTCTAATGTAACCTATGTGGGTCTTTCGGGAACCAGTGTATCTCGTGATTTCGTTGAACTGCCATCACAAATTTATGAACACTGGGCATTTCATCCCGATGTATTAAAACTATATGCAAAACATTATGAGACGGGAGAAGTGATACCTGATGAGCTAATTGAAAAGATTGATGCAGCATCAAAGTTTAATATGGGATTCATCACAACTGAGTTTGTAGCGGCAGCGCTATTAGATATGGACTACCATACTCTGACTGAGATTAAAGATATTGACGTTCGTCAATTCGAGATTAACGCAATGAAGAAAGCCGGATTAATTGATGAGATTATTCCCCGCTATCGCAGCACGTATTTCTCTCATGTTTTCAGTGGCGGATATTCTGCCGGATACTACGCCTACATGTGGGCCGAGGTACTTGACTCAGATGCCTTCCAGCCATTTGCAGAGAAAGGTGTTTTTGATAAAGAAACAGCTGATTCATTCCGTGAGAACATATTATCAAAAGGTAACTCGGATGATGCAATGACACTTTACAAAAAATACAGAGGTGCAGAGCCAGACCCTGTTTACCTTCTTAGAAACAGAGGTTTTGTAAAATAAGAAAACAGTTTGCCTACAGAAGGATTTTAACAAACAAAAAAGATATGGGATGACTCTAATAAGTCATCCCATTCTTTTTACTTAGTTTTTATGATAATGATTATTAATATTGTAACAACATTGGGACAAATGAAAATTATCTAACAATATTGTTTATTAAAAAGATAAAAAAGTGTATATTTGCAGGCTGAAAATCAAAGTATGAAACAAACTAGTGACTGTTCTTGCACAAGAACTTTATTCGTAGCAAGTTCCATATGATGTATTTGAGGGAAAAATTGTTTTAATCGTATGAAATAAACTATCGGAATTTGACAAAACAGTCGAAGTCCTAGTAACTAACAAATAAATTAAAAAACCAAACATAATATTGAAATGCAAAACAAAGGATTTATCAGAGGTTTCGCAATCATACTCGCAATCATTGCTTTGTATTACCTGTCATTCACATTTGTAGGCAGACAATACAATAAAAAGGCAGATGAGTATGCCAAAGGGAACCTGGAATTAAAGAATCAGTATCTGGATTCACTTTCTACAGAGAAAGTTTATCTCGGATATACGTTAAAACAAGTTCGTGAAAAAGAAATCGGACTGGGTCTTGACCTTAAAGGGGGAATGAACGTTATTGTTGAAATGGACGTTGCTCAGATATTGACATCGCTTGCCAATACAGATGACCCCAACTTTAATGAGGCACTGAAAGAAACCATAATTCAAAACAGGAAAGGTTCTTCATCTGACTTTATCACACTTTTCCGTCAAAACTACGAAAGAATAAACCCCAACGGTAAACTGGCCAATATATTCAGCGTTACCATGAGCGACAGGGTAAACCCTACCGCTACAAACGATCAGGTTGTTTCTGTTCTTCGCCAAGAGGTGAGAAGTGCTGCAGACAACTCATTCAACGTATTGCGTACTCGTATCGACCGCTTTGGTGTAATTGCACCAAACATTCAACGATTGGATCAGGCTGAAAGAATTCTTATTGAAATGCCCGGTATCACAGAACCTGAACGTGTGCGTAACCTATTGCAGGGAAGCGCAAACTTAGAGTTCTGGAAAACATATAATGTGAACGAACTTGGCACTTATTTCAATGAAATAAACAGTCGCTCTGCTCAATATGCAATGGCACAAAGAGGCTCTGCAACAACCGACACAGAAATAGCAGAGGAAGCCGACTCATTAGCATCATCGGTTGACTTAGTAATAGATGACGAGTTTCAGAAAATTAAAATAACAAAAGGCCTTATGGAATATTTCGCTCAACCTTATTACGCAATGGGTGGAGCAACGGGTCCTATTGTTGGGACAGCTGCCAAAAATGATACAGCTTCTATCAACTATCTGCTACAAAGATACAAAGATGTATTCCCGGCTGATGCACGTTTCAAGTGGGGATTCAAACCTATAGATCAAAAAGAAACTTATTTCGAACTATATGCACTTAAAGGTGACGGAACAAAACGCGGACCGGCACTTGATGGTGATGCTGTGGTAAATGCAAAAGCTGACCAGGGACAACAAGGTTCTGCATGGGAAGTGAGCATGACAATGAATACTGCAGGCGCAAGCAGATGGGCAACTATCACCGGAGCAGAAAAAGGCAAATCCATTGCTATTGTTCTGGATGATTACGTTTATTCTGCACCAACTGTAAATGACAGAATTGAAGGTGGTCGTTCTCAAATTTCAGGACGTTTCACATCAGACGAAGCAAGTGACTTGGAAAACGTACTAAAATCCGGCAAGATGAGAGCCGGTGTACGTATCGTTCAGGAAGACATTGTAGGTCCTTCACTGGGACAAGAAGCAATCAAGAGCGGTATGTTATCGTTTATAATTGCACTTATTGTGTTGTTTATATTTATATATATGCTGTACGGCTTCATACCCGGCACAGTTACAAACACAGCACTGCTTGTCAACTTCTTCTTCACAATTGGTATATTGGCGGCATTCCAGGCAGTTCTCACACTTCCCGGTATAGCGGGTATGATACTGGCATTGGGTATGGCAGTTGACGCCAACGTACTTATCAATGAGCGTATCAAGGAAGAGCTTAAAAATGGTAAATCGCTGAGAAAAGCAGTGGAAGATGGCTATAAAAATGCTTTCTCTGCAATTATTGACTCTAACATAACCACAATTATTACAGCAATAATTCTTGCACTGTTCGGTACAGGAGCTATTAAAGGATTTGCAGTTACACTGATAATTGGTATTTCTGTTTCATTCCTGACAGCAGTATTCCTAACCAGACTTGTTTATGAAGGTCGTATGGATAAAGGAAAATGGCAAAATCTAACATTCAATACAGGATTCTCAAGAAATATATTTAGAGAATATAGCTTTGACTTCCTGAAAGGAAGCAAACGTGTTCTCGCCATTATTGCTGTTTTTATTGTAGTAAGTATTATATCTCTGTTTACACTTAAGCTAAACAACGGGATCGACTTCACCGGTGGTAGAAACTACATCGTAAGATTTGATCAACCGGTTAAGACATCTGAAATTGAGTCTGCATTACTTCCTGTACTAGATGGTTCAGCACAAGTAATTACTATTGGATCAAGCAATCAGGTACGTATTTCAACTAACTATATGATAGACTCTGAAGATGCCAATGTGGAAGAAGAACTTAAAGCATTGCTGGCATCAGGACTTAAAGAGTTTATGTCACCTGACAAAGATATTGATGATCATATAATGAGTGCCCAAAAAGTAGGACCAAGTGTTGCAGAAGACACTGTAAAGAATGCAACATTATCACTGACGCTTGCACTAGTATTCATGGGAATCTATATTCTGATTCGATTCAGAAATTGGGCATTCTCTGCAGGAACTGTAGCCGCACTGGCAATTGACGCATTTGCTATATTTGGTCTCTACTCACTACTTTGGAAAATAATGCCATTCTCTATGGAAATTGACCAAACATTTATTGCTGCTATTCTTACCGTTATTGGATATTCGATTAATGACAAGGTGGTTGTATTTGACCGTGTCAGAGAGCACTTCAGTCTTTATCCAAAACGCGATTTGAAGAAACAGTTTAATGGCTCTATGAATGCTGTACTTGCTCGTACCATTAATACAGGTTTAAGTACATTACTGGTTGTTTTGGTTATTCTCTTCCTTGGCGGAGATGCAGTTAGAAGCTTCGTATTCGCTATGATGATTGGAGTTGTGGTTGGTACCATTACCAGCTTGTTTGTAGCTACTCCTGTTGCAAACGCCATTATGAGCAGACAAAATGCAAAGAAAGAACTAGAAGCATCAAAAAAATAGGAATCTTCTATTAATTAGATATTGAAAAAGAGGCTGTCTCAAAATAGATTTTGGGGCAGCCTTTCTTTTAAGTCTATTT
>CAYFUQ010000065.1:0-13442 GCA_964346415.1 uncultured Proteiniphilum sp. | reverse complement strand
CTTTAGAATAAACTGGACACACTCGCAAGACCCCAAGGCAAACATGTACAGAACCTTGTCGGCAAGTGTGAACTTCTCTACCAGCCGTGCCAATATGCACGACCTCAACCAACTCTACCGACCTTCGTCGTCAAACAATACAAAGAGCTCGAGTGTAAACCTTACTCAGCGCTTCCCCGACTCACCATGGAGTTTGTCGGCATCAATGAATATCAACCAGGTATCGCGCGACTCAACCATCTCGGCAACGCTGCCCAACGTTTCAGTCAACATGAGCCGTATATATCCTTTCAAAAGGAAAAAAATGGTTGGTGCAGAGCGTTGGTATGAGAAAATATCAATGAGCTATTCGGGAGAGTTCCGAAACTCAATTCACACAAAAGAAGACCAGTTCTTCAAATCAAATCTTACAAAGGATTGGCAAAACGGAATGAAACACAACATTCCCGTTAGTGCCACTTTCTCCCTGTTTGACGTAATACAGATATCACCATCATTCACATACACCGAGCGCTGGTACACAGGCGCCGCCAAAGAAGCGTGGGACCCTGTGGCCAACAGAAACGTTGTTGTAGATACAATTGGTGGTTTTCACCGTGTGTATGACTATAGTGCCTCGATAAGTGCCAACACCAAACTTTATGGTATGTATACCCCATGGAAGATGTTTGGCGACAAAGTGCAGGCCATTCGTCACGTATTCTCGCCAAGCGTTAGTCTTAGCTATCGTCCCGACTTTGGCGATCCACGCTACGGCTTTTATGAAACCTATAACTACCGAAACGAGTTTGGCGATGACGTAGAATACACCTATTCACCATATTCAAGAATGATGTTCGGAACAGCCTCTAAGGGACAGAGCGGAAGTGTGGGTTTCGACTTCAAGAATAATCTTGAGATGAAGGTAAGAAGCGAAACAGACACTACAGGCTACAAGAAGATAAGCCTGATAGACGACTTAGGCATCAACTTCAACTACAACATGATGGCAGACTCCATGAAGTGGAGTATGATCAATACCAACATGCGACTTAAGCTAAGCAAATCATACACATTTAGTATCAATGCAGTGTGGGACCCATATATATATGAGTTGGACAAAAACGACAGGCCGGTAGCAGTAGATAAACTGAGAATCTTTAACGGAAAGGGTTTTGGAAAGCTGTACAGCACGGGAACCTCATTCTCCTATTCTATCAATCAGAGCACCCTGAGCAATCTGTTTGGCAAGAAAGATGGCAGTAATAATACAGCCGATGAGGATGCGCCACCGATTGACGATGGAACTATTGGAAGAAATCCTTATGAGCAGGGAGAGAGCCGAAGTGTGTTTGATGCAGGCGACTCGTCGCTGGGAGAGTTTGATGAGGATGGATATCTCAAAAATGAAGTTCAGTGGAACCTTTCGTTCAACTATTCGGTACGATACGCCTATGATACCCGAAACTTTAATGTGGAGAAAATGGAGTATCCCGGTATGCTGACTCACAGTCTGGGATTCAACGGCTCGCTGCAGCCCACCAAAAACTGGAGCTTGACTTTCAATACCGACTACAACTTTGATCTGAAGAAGTTTACAAGTCTCAATATGTCGCTGACCCGAAATCTGCACTGCTGGAGTATGTCGGCAAACTTTATCCCCATCGGGCCATATAAGTCATACAACTTCGTAATTCGTGCCAACGCCTCACTGTTGCAAGACCTCAAATATGAGCAGCGCAACTCGCCCTACGACCGGAGTGGCAACTGGTACTAACCCCACAGTTTTTTCATCCATTCGCTCAGCTTCTTTTCGGCCGGGCTGTCTTGTGCATTCCAAAATTTAGTTTCCCTCATTTCAGGAGGCATATAATCTTGCTTCACAAAGTTGTTTTCATAGTCGTGAGAGTATTTATACTCCTTGCCATAGTCCAGCTCCTTCATTAGGGCAGTTGGCGCATTGCGCAGATGCAAAGGCACGGGCAAATTGCCTGTCTCGTTCACGTGTGCTATTGCCTTGTCAATTGCCAGGTAGGCCGAATTGCTCTTGGGCGAGGTGGCAAGATAGATAGTTGTTTCTGCAAGCACAATTCTCCCCTCAGGCCAGCCAATCTTTTGCAGCGTGTCGAAACATGCATTTGCAAGAAGGAGTGCGTTGGGGTTGGCAAGACCAATATCTTCGGCAGCCGAGATAACCAGTCGCCGCGCAATAAACTTGGGGTCTTCGCCACCTGCCACCATACGTGCCAGCCAGTAGATAGCTGCATCGGGGTCGCTGCCGCGGATAGATTTTATAAAAGCTGATATAATATCGTAGTGCATTTCGCCACCTTTGTCGTAAGCCGCAGGGTTCTCCTGCAGACGCTCCGTTACCTTTTGATCGGTCAGTACCACAGTTTCTTCCTCTTCGGCGGCTGTCACCACCAGTTCCAGAATGTTGAGCAACTTACGCGCATCGCCTCCCGAAAACCGAAACAAGGCGTCACTCTCTTTTACTTCCACATTTCGCTCCCTGAGCACCACATCATCCTTCAGAGCACGATCCAGCAGTTCCTGCAGGTCGCTCTTGCCCATCTCCTTGAGTACATACACCTGACAGCGCGACAGCAGCGGACGAATCACCTCAAACGAGGGGTTCTCGGTAGTGGCGCCGATGAGAGTCACAATGCCCGTCTCCACTGCATGCAGCAGCGAGTCCTGTTGCGACTTGCTGAATCGGTGAATCTCATCGATAAAGAGAATAGGAGCGGTGGTACTGAAAAAACGGTTGCTCTTTGCCTTCTCAATCACTTCACGCACATCCTTCACTCCCGAATTGATGGCACTCAGCTTATAAAACTGTACGTCGAGTGTGTTGGCAATAATATGTGCCAGCGTGGTTTTGCCCACCCCCGGAGGTCCCCACAATATAATAGATGGTATCCTGCCCGAATCAATCATTCGGCGCAACACGGCATTTTTGCCAACCAGGTGTTTCTGTCCTATATATTCGTCTAAGTTTTGCGGACGCATCCGCTCAGCAAGTGGTGAAGTCATTGTGTGTGATGTTTTAGCTGTAGCAAAATTAATAAAAATCAACGGATTGCAAAACTTTGTTTCTTGCTTGTTCCCGTTGTTAAGATATAATTTCGTATACCGATTCCCGTGCAAGAATAACTGTTGAGCGACGGTTGCACACTCCACTCTCTGAGGTCATGATTATAGATATACAGCCCTGATGCTATATATTATGGAGGCAGAAACAGTAGGCGCATTGTCTATGTAGCCTTTTCTGCATCCCGGAGGTTACATATAGTGTCGTACACTTGATTTTATGACTGTAGAATATAGAAACGACATGCTGTTACATACAATTTTGATTGTAGAAAGTGCTCAGTCAAGCTCTATCCTTATAATTATGCAATTTAAATTCTTTCCCCACCATTGTGTGCATACTTTTTAATAGTTTAAATTCTGTCCCCGCAACTGTTTCTATAAATTTAATCGTTTAATTTCATTTCCCACATATGTGGGGTAATATTTTAAAACATTTAATTTCATCCCCACAAGTGTGGGGTGATTTCTGAAAGTATTAAATTGTATCCCCACAAGTGTGGGGTGATTTCTAAAAGCATTAAATTGTATGTACACAAGTGTGGGTGAACTTCTTAATAGTTTAAAAAGATAGAAACAGTTGCGGGGATGAAATTTAAACTCCAAAATTTGTAGCCTACGGTTGTCTTTCTCTAATTATGGGTGCAAAAATAGTAGGGTACGAGCGTCGTTTGGTATTTATGGGTGCAAAAAGTGAAGGGTACAGTCGTCGTTTGGTAATTTAGGGAGCAGAAAATGAAGGATACTATCGTCGGCTGGTAATTATGGACGCAGAAACAGAAGGCTATATCTGTCGGCTGGTAATTATGTAATCAGATATTATAGAGTCGGCTTGTCATCCTATTATTATAATGCCAGTAACAGTGTTGCCAGTGCGAAATATTTTATATAAGTTAATTTTCACCTAACTTTAAACATTTAAATCAAATGTCTTGTTATATCTATTCACAATATGTAGTTTCGAAAACTAACCTATTATTGTTAATAACTGAAAAGTGCATTTGAGAAAATGCACATTATACTAAAAGTAATACTTTATGAGAAAGAATAACCTTACACCCTCAACAGTTGGCACAAATGCGTTCGTACTGCTGCTTATGATTTTAATTATCCCCGGATGTAACAAAGACTTGGCAATAACCAAGACGGACAAGACGCCGCTTGTGTTTTCAGGCCTTAAGTTCGAGGGCAATATTACCCGCCTTACCGGCAATGAGTGGGATAGTGGTGATGAGATTGGAGTTTTTGCATACAAAAGTGGAGAAGATTTAAACTCGTCAACCATCATCGATAATTATGCCAACTATACATACTCAACTTCCGGCAGCGGAACTTTCTATCCGAAAGGTAATGAGATGTATTATCCCGAAGACAAAACAGCGATTGATATTGTGGCCTACTATCCATATTCGGCAGAGGCTGTCAACTACACAGTGCCTGTGGATGTGAAGGAGCAAAAAGAGCTTCTCTACAGTAACAACCTGAAGGGGCTGACTGATCCAACGAGTGGCCAATCAACGAAACATACATTCAACTTCAACAGGCTGATGTCGAACCTTTCGCTCAACATAACCTCCACCACACTGGGTGCTTCTATCGAAAGCCTGACCGTGACGGTGAAAGGCGCTGCAACCAAAGGCTCGTTTTCTCTTGCCGATGCTTCACTCTCGGTTGATGCATCGTCGGTTGCGCCCTTCGAAGTGGCTACCACGGGCACACAGTCCGAAAGAATCTTGTCGGCATTCCTTTTGCCCACCGACAAGGCTGAGCAAGTGGAGCTGACATTTAGTATTGGCGACGCAAAACTATATACCTGGAAGGTGCCTCACAAGCTGGAGAGCGGCAAGAAGTACAGCTATAATATAAAGCTGGATCATAGCGGCACTGAGGTTATAATCAAAGAGGGTTACATGGAAATCCCCAGATACACAAGCGCCGAGGCGGCTCCTAATTCTATTCAGGTGCTGCACATGGTGGGCAACACAAGCTGGCTGAACCATACATTTACTTATGGTGACGAGCCAATCAGAAACTACACCGCACTTTATGATAAGGAAAATCGTGTGCCCTACTGGGTGGCCTTCCCGTTGCATCCCATATATATGGACTCGGGCAATCGCACTGATGAGTGGGCTTATGACCCGATGATACCTGAAAATGTTCAGCCAAATCTATTTAGCGGATGGAAAACTGCCGATTTGGACAGGGGGCATCTTATGGCTAGTGCCGACAGAAGCGCAAGCTACAGTCTAAATCGCACTACTTTCTATTTCTCCAACATTACCCCACAAAACAGCTGGTTTAATCAAAACAGTTGGAACAATCTGGAAGCGCGAGTGCGTACCTGGAGCAAGGAGACTGTAAAATATGATACATTGTATGTGGTGACGGGTGTGGTATTGCCCAAGCCTCCCAAGCAGTTTGAATATGCCTACGACATCGACGGCAACAAGTCGGTTATTCCCGAATATTTCTACAAGGCTCTGCTGAGAAAGAACAAACAGACCAATGAGTACTCATCTATCGGCTTCTATATGGAGAATGACGGCTCGAAAGATTCTTACACACAGCGTACAATGTCTGTGTCGGAACTGGAAGAGGAAACCGGCTTTACATTCTTCCCAAATCTGCACTCCTCTGTTGCGGCCGAGGTGAAACAAAATGCCAGCTTGTCTCCACACTGGAACTAAAAATATAAATTCATTAACTATTAAAATTATCTACAATGAGAAAACTGTTTAATTTAACTTTGTTTCTTGGAATAATGATTTTAGCATCATGTTCTTCCGAGATAGATCTTCGCGACAATCCTTTGTTGCTCACCAATCAGGTGAAATTTACTTCTACAATTGGAGCTGTTGAGGTATCAACACGCGTAACCGGAACCAATTGGGATCAGGGTGATGCCATTGGCGTATATGCTTTGAATGCAGGACAAGCTATCCCTGACGGCATATACGGCAAAGCCAACGCAAAGTTTACTACTCCCGATGCCGGAGCTCAAGGAACGTTTACTCCTGCAACTACCGATGATCAGATTGCTTATCCAAGTGATGGTGCCAAGCTGGATTTCGTGGCATACTATCCATACGCAGCTACTGTAACTGACAATAAGCTGCCTATTAATGTGTCTGTACAGACCAATTCGTCTGCTATTGACTATTTGTATTCCAACAATGTGACAGGAAAGAGCATTGCTGACCAGAGTGCAAATCTTAACTTTAAGCATAAACTAAGCCAGTTGATTATCAATATTAATGGTGCTGCATTTGACAACTTTAATACTCTTACCGCTGTAGTGAAGGGTATGAAAGTGGACGGTTCACTCGATCTGAAAGATGGAGTCGTTACCGCAGGTAGTACCGCAGGCGATATCACACCGTTGTTCAACGCAGACAAGAGTGTTGCTGCTGCAATCGTAGTTCCTGGACAGGACATGAAAGACATTACCGTAGAGTTCGCTCTTGGCGATGTTAAGTTTGTATGGCATCCCGAAGCACTTACTCTCGAGTCCGGTAAGAAATACAGCTACAATATCAAGCTTACTAAAGAAGGTGTAGTATTGGAACAAGTTGGTGCAACCATCGAAGATTGGGAAGAAGGATATACCGGAACAGGTGATATAGTTCTTCAACCTGAAGAAGGTGAAGAAGGTGGTGGTGAAGAGCCTGTTGAACCCGAAGCTGGTTTGTTGTTCCCCGGTTCTGACTTTGAAGATTGGGATGCGTTTTTGGGAGGACTTACAACCCATGGACTTAAACCAGGTTATACCACACAAAGTAACGATGGTCGTAATGGTTCAAAAGCATTATACCTGAACGGAACACCTACAGGAAATGACTATGTGTTTACAGCATTAGTTCCCGAAGGATTTGATCCTGCCGGTAAGAATGCTATAGTATTTTGGATTAAAGGAACATCGGCTAAGTCACTTTCACTTAATGTTTATAAAGCAGGTAGCGGATATCAGGCATTTAACTTAGAAACATATAATGCTGAAAGAGTAATTGCTCCCGCAGCTAACAATCAATACGGCGGAACAATTGATACCGGTGGCGACTGGATGAGAGTAGTTGTTGATATAAGTTCTGTTGACTTGATTGCTACTGTGGGTGAAAGCCTGTTTGCACTGAAAGTTGGCAAAGATGTTGTTTACGATTTGTTGATTGATGATTTCACTCTTGAAGGAGAAGAAGGTGGTGAAGTAGAGAAAACCTTCAGCGCCGACAAAACTGCTTTGTCTCTTGGCGCAGAAGATAACCTGACCGGAACAATCAACCTAACTTCTACTGAAGCATGGACAGCAACAAGTAGTGAATCATGGCTTACTGTTGCCCCCGCAAGCGGAGCAGGCAATCAGGCTGTTACTCTAACTGCAGGCAAAAACGAAGCTGAATCACCACGCACTGCAACTGTTACTTTCACTGCAACAGGTATGACTGATGTGGTTGTAAATGTTACACAAGCAGCTGCTGAGGCAGTAGAGCCACCTGTTGAGGATGACAATTTGTTGTTCCCGGGAGCTGACTTTAATAACTGGACTGCATTTACAGGTTCTCTGAACTCTTATGGTGTGACTTTCGGTAAAGAAAGTGCAACAGGTGGAAGAGAAGGATCAGGCGCAATGTTGCTTGAAGGTCAACATGGTAAAAATGACTATGTGTTTACAGCTACCGTCCCTGCGGGATTTTCAGCAGCAGGCAAAACAAAGATTAACTTCTGGATAAAAGGTACTGCAGCTAAATCGTTGTCTATGAATGTTTATGTAGGAGCAGCAAATGTAATGGGAACAGACTATAAATGTTACAATATGGATGAGTATAATCCATACAGCTCTCATCAGGTTTTAGCTCCAACAGATGCTAACAGTTATGCCAAGGGAGCTATTGATACCGGAGGTGAGTGGATTCAGGTAACACTTGATATAAGCTCAATAGCTTCTCAAATAAACTCAACAGCTGGACAAAACCTGTTCGCTCTTAAGGTAGGCAAAGATGCTGCTTACGACCTGTTGGTGGACGATATAACAATCGAATAACCCTTTTATTTCCCAAATTGCACAGCAATCAATCAAGGTTGGGGCATTGCGCCCCGACCTTGATTTACAATAAAATATAAATCTATTATTATAAGTGTATGAAACAAAAACTATGGCTTTGGATATTCTGTCTGTTTTTGGTGCCTGCCGCATTTGCGCAACAGGGTGCTGAGTTGCAGGGACGGATTGCCGATGAACTTACGGGCGATGCCGTGTCGGGGGCAGTGGTCAGGCTACTCCAAAACAATGTATCCGTGACCACAGATACAGACGGCTTATTCTATTTTCAAAATCTAAACAAAGGTACCGATGTGCTGATTATCAGCGGGGCAACAATCGCCACCAGAGAGGTGCCCGTGAATATACCACAAGATAACGTTGTTGACCTGGGCGTAATAAAAGTCACCCTTCAGAACATGCAGGATATCTCACTTGTGATGAACATCGACGAGTCGCTCATCGAGCTTGATGAGGATGGCGGAGGCGGTTTGTCGCAGGATGTTAGCTCAATGGTTATTTTTTCAAACGATATATTTTTAAAAAACGCAGGTTATCAGTTTTCACAATTTGGATACAAAACACGCGGATATGAAAGCCGCTTTGAAGAGAGATATATTAACGGAGTGAGCTTCAACGACCAGATAAGAGGTGTGTTCAACTATGCTTCTATCGGTGCGCTCAACGACGTGACTCGCAATGGCGACGCTGCCAACTTCTTTAATCCTTCTATGTTTTCGTTTGGAACAATCAGTGGTTCCGAAAACATAAATATGCGCGCAGGAAGTTATGCGCAGGGAGGAAAGGCTACAATGTCGCTAACTAATCGTAATTACTATAGCCGAGTGATGGCAACTTACTCGACCGGACTGAGAGATGACGGCTGGGCGGTGACTGCTTCGGTGGGTGGAAGATACTCGCATCAGGGACATATAGAAGGGGTGTTCTACAGAAACATATCTTATGCGCTGGGTGTGGAGAAAAGATGGGACGAAGGGCGGCACAGCCTGTCGTTTATGACCTTTGGTTCGCCAGTAGAACGCGGACAGCAGGGTTCTTCATATCAGGAGGTGTATGACCTTGTGGATAATAATCTGTATAATCCCAACTGGGGATATCAGAACGGAAAGAAAAGAAATTCGAAGGTGGTGAAGGCGTATGACCCCACGGCAATCTTGTCGCATGTGTGGGAAATAAATGAGAACACCAATCTGACAACAGGTTTTGCGGCTCACTATGCCCGCTATGGTGCATCAGCTCTCAACTGGTATAACGGTCCCGACCCGCGTCCCGACTATTATCGCTACCTGCCTTCGTATAATTATGCTAATGACTTGGCTAATGACTACTATAAATATCTGTGGGAAGACACCAAGAGCAAAAACAGAATCTCGCAGGTAAACTGGGACAGACTGTGGGAAGCAAATCATCTGAACAACACCGAAGGTGACGGTTCGGCTATATATATGGTGGAGGAGCGCAGGAGCGACCTTTTTGAATTGTCGTTCAACAGCACACTGAACACCAGGCTTAATGAGAATGTGAAACTAACCGCCGGACTGGGAGCGAAGAAGTCGCTTTCAAAACAGTTTAAAACTGTTGACGACCTGCTGGGTGCACAATATGTATTGGATATAGACAAATTTGCGGAGCGTGACTTCCCCGGAAATGAGGAGACAGTACAAAATGACCTAAACAAGCCGGGCAGAAGGGCGTATGAAGGCGATGTGTTTGGATATGACTTCAGATATCATGTCAACAGTGCCGATGTTTGGTTTCAGCAAGAGCATGCTTACAGACAGTTTGACTTATATTATGGTGCTAAGTTGAAATATACGGGCTTCCAGCGTGAAGGTATGATGCGCAACGGTCGCTATCCTGACAACTCTTTTGGAAAAGCAAAGACTTACAATTTTATGGATTATGCCACCAAACTGGGCGCTACATACAAGTTTACCGGTCGTCACTTCCTTTCTGGGAACGTTCTCTTCCAGACAGCTGCTCCGTTGGTTGACAAGGCATTTATCTCGCCTCGTATCACCGACAAGACTGCCGAGAATCTGAAAAGCATGAAGATGTTTTCGGCCGACCTGAATTATATATTCTCATTCCCATCCATCTCGGGTAGGGTAAGTGTGTTTAATACCCAGTTCTTTGACGATATGATGAGGGTGAGCTATTATCACGACTCAGAGCGTACTTTTGTAAATCATGTGTTGTCGGGTGTGAAGAAGTCACACCGCGGTGTTGAGGTGGGCTTGAACTATAGACTGGATGAAAGCTGGAACTTTGACCTGATTGGAACTGTTGCCGACTACGTGTACGACAATAACCCAACGGGAGTTATCAGTTACGAAAACGGCAAAAAAGATAATATTACCGAACAGGTGTATATGAAAAATATACGTGTGGGAGGAACTCCGCAATCGATTGGTACGTTTGGCATCAACTATTTCTACAGATATTGGTTCCTAAATATGAATGTGAATGCTTTCGGACGCAATTATATTGAGGCGGCACCATTCCGTCGCATGGCTTCCAACTATGTGGGCATTACACCTCCCGGAACTGAGGGTTTTGATGAATCACTTTATGAGGCTTATGAAAAACTTACTACTCAGGAACGCCTTGGCAGTGGTTACACCATCGACCTGGGCATCGGTAAAATATGGTATATCAGTAATGGCAAATCCATAAACTTTAATCTGTCGGTCAACAATATTCTGAACAATCAGAATGTGAGAACCGGAGGTTATGAGCAGGGCCGCCTGAGTCTTGAATATCCCGACCGATTTGCATCTAAGTATTTCTACATGCAGGGAATTAATGCATTTTTTAATGCCAGTTATCGTTTCTAAAAAAATAATTACTATATGAAAACTTATAAATTCTTATTTCTATCTGTTTTGATGTTGGGGTTGCTCTTCTCGTGTACCAAAGAGTATGACAGACCACCCCTGACAGAGCCTGTCTATGAAGGGGCAGAGGCAAACATTACACTCAAGAAGCTCAAGGAGCTGTATAAAGATATTGTGAACCCTACGTTGATTGATGTTGACTATACTGTCAAGGCAGTTGTAAATGGCAATGATATATCGGGTAATATTTTCAAGCAGCTTTATGTGCAGGACGAAACGGGAGGTATCAACCTTGGTGTTGATCAAAACTCGGTTTATACTGACTACAGAGTAGGGCAGGAGGTGTACATCAATCTCAAAGGATTGTATGTGGTTAAATATGGCGGTCAGTTGCAAATTGGTTACGACCTCACTAATGCAAACCGCATCCCGTGGGAGGTGTTCCAGTTTTATGTTCATAAGAGCGGCTGGCCTATGTCGGACAAGGTTACACCGGCAACAGTTAAGCTCTCCTCTCTGAATGAGGATATGGTGAATACGCTGGTGAAGCTTGAGAAGGTTTATTTCCCTGATGGTGGCAAACTTCCGTTTGCTGAAGCTGAGCAGACTGTCAACCGTACGCTGAAAGATGGCGACGGAAACAGCATTATTGTTCGCAACAGCGGATATGCCAACTTTGCGGCAGATATGCTTCCCGAAGGCGGTGGAACTGTGGTTGGTGTTTTGTCGAAATTCAATAACGACTGGCAGCTTTATCTTCGCTCGGCAGATGACCTTCAGGATTTTGGTCAGGAAATCCCCGGAGCAAGCGAAGGTGGTGATGATACACCATCGGGAAACATACTCTTTAAAGAAACATTTGATGCAGGTGATGCCGGCGCACGTCCATTTATAAAAGACTATACAGGTTTTGACAATAAGAATGTAACATATAGCGACCCATCGGGTAGCGTATCGGTACGTACTACTAAGGGAGTACCAACACCACACTTGTGGTTCCCTGCCAACAAAGATGGTTACCTGGTGATTGAAGGTATAGACCTGTCAGGAGGTAAAGACTTGGTGTTGAAATATGACCTTATAGCAAACTTGTATAATGCAGGTGAATCTATGGACCTCAATGCGATGACTGTGAAGGTCAATGATAAAGAGATTGCAGTTCCATCAAAGGAGGTAAGCAATGAGGCCGGTGACAACGATAAATCTTACGAGATAACTCTTGTTGGTATCACTGCAGAGAAAGATGTGAAAATTGAATTCTTTGCGAATGGAACACTTAATACTAAAGGATTACGTTTGGATAATATAAGCATTGAGTCTTCACCCGGAGCTACTACAGGTGTAAAAGCTAAATAATCGGATATGAGGAAACTAACAACCATAACAACTGTTCTTTTGCTGTTTGCATACGCTTCGTATGCACAGCAGAAGAGTTATGGCGCCTATTCACTGGCTTTCTATAATGTCGAAAATCTTTTTGATACGGAGGATGACCCTGACAACTGGGGTGATGATGACTATCTTCCCGAGGGGTCGTATAAATGGACCAACGATAAGTATGAAAAGAAGCTCGACAATGTAGCCAGAGTGCTTAGTCGCCTTGCACGTGAGCATACTCCGCTGGGGCCTGCCGTGATTGGTGTGGCGGAGGTTGAGAACAGACGGGTGCTTGAAGATTTGGTGAAGCGTCCTGCTATTGTTGATCTGAATCTGATGATTATTCATCAGGATTCGCCCGACAGAAGGGGTATCGATGTGGGATTGCTCTACAATCCTGCCCTTTTTGAGGTGGAGAATTATAAGGTGCATCCCTACAATTCGGATAATCCAAACTATACAACGCGCGACCATCTGCTGGTGAGCGGTAAGATTGCGGGAGAGCGCATACATGTGATTGTGAATCACTGGCCATCACGCTTTGGTGGTGCTCGTTCGTCGGCTTTGCGGGAGCATGCTGCACGCAACATTATTTCAATTGCCGATTCTATATATGCAATAGAGCCCGGAGCTAAGATTGTGGTGATGGGCGACCTTAACGATGACCCCAACGACAAGAGCATGAAGGATGTGCTGAAGGCAAAGAAGAAACAGAGTGAAGTGAAACCCGAAGGGTGGTTCAACCCTATGTGGGCGCTTTACGACAAGGGTGTGGGTTCACTTGCCTATCAGGGTAAGTGGAATCTGTTTGACCAGATTGTTGTGTCGCACTCAATGTTGGGAAAGGATTACTCATCTTTGAAGTATTGGAAAGCGGAGGTTTTCAACCGCGATTTCTTAATCCAAAAGGAGGGAAAGAATAAAGGATATCCTCACCGAACTTTTTCGGGCAATACCTTTATTGATGGTTATAGCGACCACTTCCCGACGCTGATTTATCTGCTTAAGGAGGTGCAGTAAAATTCGATTATCTTTAAAGTAAAAAAGGCTGTCTCAAAATAGATTTTGGGGCAGCCTTTCTTTTAAGTCTATTTTTCCAA
>CAYFUQ010000064.1:6676-13531 GCA_964346415.1 uncultured Proteiniphilum sp. | reverse complement strand
ACAAAAAAAGAAGCTGTCTAATGAAGTAAAACTTCATTGTGAGACAGCCTCTTTCCTGACATCAGAAAAGTTTCCTACACTTTGTATGGCGACCTCCCCAATGTCAGAAAAGTTTCCTACACTTTGTAGGCAATCTCCCCAATATCAGAAAAGTTTCCTACACTTTGTATGACGACCTCTCCAATGTCAGAAAAGTTTCCTACACTTTGTAGGCAATACTCTATATATCAGAAAAGGCCTCTGCATTTGGGCAGAGACCTTTCTAAAGATAAATATATTTAAAAAAGTAAAGTTTTCGAACTGTGGATTATCATTCAGAGTATGAAAACATATAATACATACCCTATCATTCAACAGAGAATCTGAAGAGGTTTGCACTAAACGGTTTCACCTCATAAGATTTGGACTTGCGTAATGATTGAGGTCCACTAATGGTAATTACCTCTTCACGACCAGGCACATTATATGACATATCATCAGGACCGGTTATAGTGTAGAGTTCTACATCAGAACCAACATTTACATTATCAAGATTGAGATCAAAGTTCACAGCCTCCCACGTTGGGTTTATTACTGACACCACGAGTGTTTTTCTGTCGGCAGTCAACGTGGCTGCAACATCAAATGGCCTTGTCTCACCCGATATCTCAACCGGTATAGTTCCAAAATAATCGCGATACATCTTCAATACCCATCCGGTTGAAGCGTACACAGAGTGTGTTGAGTTGGTTTTGATACAACCAATCACGTTAACCGTTTGAGCATAATTTGCCATATAAATAATATCCGTGTTTTTTGAAAACTCATTTATACCCGCTGCAATGCCCAGAGCATCTCTCAGATAATAACGCGTGCCAAGCTCGCCATAGATGTGCGGGCCATACCAGTAGTTCCATTCATCCATTGCTATGCGTATATCTTTTCCTTTTAATTCAGGTATCTCCTGACGATATCTTCTATGAATTTCTGCGCGTTCGGCAATTGCTTCAGGTATTTGCTTAATGTGTGACATTAAACCGCCACCATGCCAATCCTGTTTATAAAAGTGTTCACTAATCAGATCCATCTTATCAGCATTGTGCGAAAGCATCATTTCGTTCCATCTTCCGGGGTCGCCAACAGCAATTAATTTGATATCCGAGTCAACAGATTTCATGGCATCTGCAAACTCTGCGTGTTTTTCTACAAACAGTCCCGTATCCATATGTCCCAATTGCCAGTCACCGTACATTTCATTACCTACTGACCACCACTTAACATTCCATGGCTCTTCATGTCCGTTGGCTTTTCTCCATTTGCCCATAGGGGTGTCAGCACTACCGTTGCAATATTCAACCTGGCTGCGTGCTCCTTCAACCTCACCCAAACCGGCATTTACGGCTATAAATGGCTCCGTATCCAACAACTCACAAAGGACCATAAACTCATGAATACCCACATCATTATGCTCAACACCTGTCCATGCAGGATTCTTACGAGGCGGACGCTTGTCGATATCACCGATACCATCTTTCCAGTCATAACCACTCACGAAGTTGCCTCCGGGCCATCTGTAAATTGGAGAATTAAGCCCCTTGAGAAGTTCCAATACATCGGCTCTAAACCCTTGTACATTATCATCAGGCATTAAAGATGCTGTACCAACCCAAAGTTTACCAATACCCTTAGGTGAAATCATCAATGATGCATTATGAGTAAATATGTTCGATTTAAATGAAATAGGGTATTCTGCATAGCCTGATGTTATATTGTCAATTTCTACAGCATCTATTACAGCGCCATTCTCATCAAGAAGCGAAACAAAGGCCCCTTTTATGTATCCTGATGATTTAAGGAATATTCGACCCGAATAGGTCATGCCATCCTTAAGTCCCAATCCACTCTGCTTCAGTCCCACAAAACCATTTGGCGGATTTACCAAAACGGGTGTAATATCTCCAACAAAAGAGCTGTATCTGTCAATTTCCAGCTGAGACTTATCGCCTTCAATTGTCCATGGCGACATATCATCTGCGGGAGAATACCAAAACTTTCTATCCTGCAGCATCTCAGCCCATATTCCATTGTAGATACAATTGCCCATATGCTCAATGAACTGACCGTAAATATAGTCAGACATAACTTCTTGTTCTTTGGAAGCATCTACAACCAACTGTGTTGATATTTTTTCTGAGGAAATAAGCTCCAGATTCATATCATCAAACCACGCCTTACCAGTAGCAATCCCTCCCCTGCTGAAAAAACACTCCAACACAAAACTGTCTTCATTGCCTGTCTCCAGTTCGGCCGTGATTAGTGTCCAATCGTTTGTGCCCTCCAATCCTTTAAACTCAGATCTAAGGACACCGAAGGAAAAACCTGCCCCATCACCTCTGTGTGGTTTCAGATCTTCTGTTTTCACCCATCCTGTAAATTTATATTTAGACCATGGTTTAACGTTAACCTTAGCAATCCAATGTCCATAGGCGGGCTTGTCGGCTTGCATTGTCAAACTTTTTGTACCATCATGTGCCTCGCTGTCATAAAAGTGCATGGCAACATCTCTTCCGGTTTGTGGCTGCCATCCCGGTACGTCTGTTGACTGCACATTTTCAACCGATTTATTAGGTATTTCCCCCCAATTAGTTCCCGACAGTGGTTGAGATTTAGATGCAGAGCTATCGCATGACCAAATCAAAAATGGGAGAACACCCAAAATGGCAACAATAATTTTTTCAGTTGTTTTTCTATTCATTTTCATTCTTATTAAAATACATTGTTAAAAGATACAAACAATAAGTTCATTGAGTAGGTTTATTTTCAATTAAAGATAGGGATTATAAAAGGCTGAATGAATTCATCCAGCCTTTTAACATATCTTAAATTCAACTAACGCTGCCACTCATTTACACCATCTCTAATTCTGTTTCTCCATTTTAATTTAACAGATACTTCAGTGTAATAATCATCCATTAGATAATCAACACGATAGTTTAGCTTCATTGTCTCTGTGTCTTTATCAAATGAGCTGCCCTCCAAAAGGGTCAACTTTTCAATTGGAACAGCTTCAAGTCCCACAGGTGCAGGAACTCCCCAAACCTGCCATTGAATAATTCCAACAGATTCTGTGTCATTAATCATATTGAGTCTGATTTTATTTGTCACAACGGGTTCAAAAGTTGTAATATTCCATTGGTTTTCAGCTCCTCCATTACCAACAGCATCTGAAAGCTTAACCCACTTGCCTTCATCGATATTCCAATACTCCAAATAATTGTCAGTTGGCATAAGCAAACCACCACCATCGGTAAACCAATAAACATCAGATTGGCTTAGCATAAAGAAACCGTCAAAGTCATATTGTACGTAGCGCCACTGACCGCCACTATGCCAGTTACCATAGATGCCGTGTGTTCTGTCTTCAGAACTTTCAGGGTTTGAATAACCGTTGTTTATTGCGTCGAGAGACTCCCAGCCTGAAACATAATCAGTAGATGCCTTGGCATCTAATGCAATATTTGTGGGTTCTACGGGGTCGGGATTTGGGTAATACTCCATCGAGATATTATTTTCGTCAATAAGTAAATCCATCATAAACTCTGATCCTTTGGACGCCATCATTCCGTTAGTTCTAACGGAGTTCCCAAATATTGTACTCAGATATAAATCATTTTTTATGGTTCCTGAGTTTAACTCCTCACCATTAGGTGAAAAAGTTGTGAAACTTCCCGAATGCTCATAAAAACCCTCATAATAATTTATGTATTTAATAACCAATATCTGAGTATTCTGAGTAGTGTGTATTGAGTCTGCTGAGGTATTTGTTATTTTCAAAGGAATTGCATAATGATATTTGGCAGACATATTATCCTGAGTAAATAATGCAGAGTCCAAAATAACTGTTGTCTTTCCGATAAAATCTCCTTTTGGAATATTAAATCTGCTTTTTTCGGTTAGAGTGTAGTATTCTTGGGGCATGAGCTTATAATCTTTATAAACCTCCTGATCTAAGAGTGTTGGATCAATTTCAAACTCTACCCATCTGTCTTTTGTATTTTGACGCACTCCGCCTAAATACACTCCGGCTTCGAGTTGCAAACCTTCTCCAACAACTACAGTGCGAAACTGCGTGTTAGGAGTAGTTGCACCACCGGTGGCATTTGAAAAAGCCACAGTTGTGTGAGAAAAGTCTTTCACATAATCGTCATAGCAGCTTAATAAGAAGAATGCCGATAAAACAAGTATAAATATCTTTTTCATATTATTTTTTTTGTATAGTTTTTGACAATTAATTAGCCCTGTTACTTCCAACCATCATTTTGTTTTAAATTGCTCATTATTAGCGTTTCTCGATAAGGAAGTGGAACATATCTCATATAGTCTTTAAAAGTATGCTCTTCAATATCAACATACTTATAATCAAACGTGGCAACTCTTGACTGCTTACCCCACACTTTCCATTGAAGTATTCCACATGACTCTTCATTCGATTTGAAGTTGATACGAACACTATTTGTTTTGACAGGAGTAAAGGAAGCAACATTCCACTGATTGGCACTTTCTCCGTTCCAATTATGCCACACCTCTTTCCAATTGCCATTCTCCATTATTTCAATTGACACACTATCAGGAATCTGGATACCACCACCGTCTGTAGACCAATATATTTCACTTTTATCTACTATGTATTCACTACTAACAGATCCTACCAAATATGCGGGCAAATCATATTGAACATATCTCCATATACCTGAACTGTTCCAGTTTCCATATTGTGGAACACCATCCCAAGAGCTAGTTGGTTCATAACCATTATTTACTGCGTCCAACGAATTCCAGCTGGCTACATAATCTGTAGAAACTTTAGAATTGCGTGCAAGATTGCTGGTAATACCTGACTCATTTGAATTAACTGTCAGCTTAATTGTAACACCTTTGACAGTATGATTCAGATTTTCATTCAATCTTCTCATATCCCAAAAGCGGAATCCTTCAAATGCAAGCTCCAGCCTTCTCTCGTTTAAAATCAGTTTCTTAAAGTTGTCTGCCGACGTTGCTTGTTCTTCCAGATATGGATCGGATCCTTCCAGATCAGGATTGGCTCTGCTTCTTAACTTCTTCATTACATCTAAAGCTGAAAATCCTAAAGATGAGTCTGTGGGACCAAAAGCTTCATTTGCTGCTTCTGCAAAATTAAGATACAATTCTGTTTTATGCAAGAATACATAAAACTTAATGTCAGTTGTTGTATTGTTTGGATCCAATGACACTTTTGTACTAGTCATTTTCTTCATAAAATATCCTGTACGAGTTCCCTCTTGTCTCAATCCACCCGGAGCATCACTTCCACCTTCATATGTTGATACATATGTGCCATTATAATAATCACCATTGTAAAATATAAATCTATAAAATCTGGGATCTCTGTTCTTATAAGGATTTGTTGCGTCAAACACCTCACTCTTATCAATCGGGTAACCATCTGATGCAGGGAAAGCATCAACCAAATTTTGTGTAGGATTTGTTCTGCCACTGCCATACATTGATGGAGGATAATTGTCAACCTCTGTATAATTGCCTGTATGTGTGGGTTGAATCCAGATATAATCAAAGTTCAACGGATCATTAAAATTACCATATGGTTTCAAATCGCGCAAGCCGCCTGTTGCTTCAATTGCCTCAGCTGCCGCCTTTGCCGCCCTCTGCCACTTATCAACGGAAGAATCGCTATAAGCAGGACTTGCCGCATTAAGATATACACGTGCTTTTAAGGCTTTAGCTCCATTGCCGGAACCTCTTCCTCTGTTCTGACTACCTGTATATATATCTTCACCATCATACTGTGCAGGCAGCAACAAAATAGCTGAATCTAAATCCTGTATAATTTGCTCTACACACTCTTCATAGGTGTTTCTTGGTAAATCTAACTCATCATCCTGGGTTAACACTTTTGTAACAATTGGGAATCCCAGGTATTCACCATTTACTTTTCCACCATAATCTCTTAATAGAATCCACTGATACCAGGCTCTTAAGAAAAATGCTTCCCCTCTTCTATGAGTTCTGGTTATCTCATCTCGTTCAGCATCTTCTACTCTGTAAGGCAAATTCGCCTCGTTCTCCATATACATGTTGAGATATTTAATGGTGTTATAACACAAATCCCAATTTCCTATAGGATTACCTTCAAGCATCCAGCCCCCCAATGCCAAAATATTCTCATTAACAGTCTGAGGGATAGCATTATCAGTTAAGTATTCCATCCACAATGGGTATCCTGCATCTAAATTGGCATAACCTTGAGTTAGGACTCCCTCACCATAGGTTGCATGACTCCATATCTGGTCTGTAGTTTGCTCTGTCAGGGGTCGCGGCTCTATAAAATCACAACCATAGAGCAAAATAATCGGCAAAATATATAAAAGTATCTTTTTCATGTCTGTAATATTTTTCATTAAAACTTAGCTGAAACTCCAAATGTTATTGTTCTTAGATGAGGGTATTTGGATATTCCGGAATCCAAGTCCTCAGGGTTCAGCTTATATGAGTTTAAGCCTGAAAAATGGATTAAGTTAGCTCCTCTGACAAAGAACTTGGTATCTTTCATAAACGCTTCCAAAGAAGACTTTCTAGGCATTGTGTAACTAAACTCCACATTGCTTAATGTAAAGTATGAAGCATTTTTAATCCAAAATGAAGAACCCTGATAGTTATGTGGCGACGATGATGTTAGCCTCGGATAGTCTTTGGTATTTGGCCATCTGTCCTTCATAACCTTGCTATAATTTTGAGTTTCACTATTTATCCAGAAATATCTATTACTAGTCAACATAGCACTTCCGTCTGCAACACCTTTTCCTACAACAAATAATTTAA
>CAYFUQ010000064.1:3188-6576 GCA_964346415.1 uncultured Proteiniphilum sp. | reverse complement strand
CTAGTCAACATAGCACTTCCGTCTGCAACACCTTTTCCTACAACAAATAATTTAAAACCTTTGTATCCCAGTGAAAAGTTAACACCATAATTAAGTCTGGGATAATGTGCTTCCAGGGCATGTATATCTTTTGCATCAATCACACCATCCTGGTTATAGTCAACATACTGTATGTCTCCGGGTTGCATTTTACCCCAAGGCGTAGAAGCTTTATACGAGTTGACATCAGATTCAGATTGGAACAAACCATCTGTTTTATATCCCCAAATCAAATCAGTGTGTTTACCCGCTAACTTTCTATAATCATCTAAAGCTACCGGCTCGTCAACTTCTAAATATGTACCACGCATATAAACCGCATTGGCTCCAATACTAAAATCAACAGCTCCCAATTTATCAGTGTATTGAATTGCTGCATCAACACCCCATTTGTCTTCTTTACCAAAGTTTGTAGCAGGCAGGAAACCACCTGTACCAAATAACGAGGGGACTCTGCTTTCCATCAATGATAATATATCAAAATCTTTAACGTAGAAATAATTAACCTCTGCACCTAAACGCTTATTCAAAAATTCACCTTCAGTACCTACGTTAAAGTGATTCCTCTTACGCACCTTGTAATCAATACTTCCTTGCTGTATTACAGAATAAATATTTACATAATCTCCATAATTACCTGTAACACCTGAACTCCATCCTCCGGTATTTTGCCATAATGTTTGATGTAAATAAAATTGGTTATAACCTGGTATGGAGAAATTATCAATTCCCATAACTCCATATGTTGTGTACAATTTTAGATAATCAACAAAAGAATTATCCTTCAAAAACGATTCATTTGAGATTACCCAGCCTGCTCCTGCTGTTGAGAATAAATTGAAGCGTTTGCCGGGAGCTAATTTCATTATACCTGAATAGTTTAATTCAGCCTGAACAACATATCTTTTATCGTATGCATAATTCGCTCTGAAAGACAAATCCTGAGTTTTTCGTGGTTGATAAGAAGCACTCTCCACCTTTACGTCTTCCAGCATCTGAGTATAAATGCCATTGAGAGTCAATTCGTGAATGTCAAATGTACGATCATAGTTTACAACTCCGTTGAATGTAGTTCTACGTAAGAAATAATCGGCACCTGAATATAAATTTGTAACAACTTCTTTTTCTTTAACTCGCTCAAATCTATCCTCTCCATCAACAATAGTATGTCTGTATAGAGCTTCTGAACCACCTCTATTATTAGTTATTGAGTTATTAACATCAAAAGCAATCTTTCCATAGAAACTTAGCCCTTTGACAGTTTTATCTAAGTCGATGTTTAACAAAGTTGAGTTTTGTGTGTTCAAATCTACCTTTTTGCCGTATCCACCATATTTCAACTCATTGATTAAGTTGACCGGATAGTTATCACTTCTAAACAACATACCGTCATATTCTAAAGCATGAGCATTGGAAGGATAACGTGACAATACATTATTAAACATATCATATGGAGTAGCACCACTATCGACATTAGGAAACTTTGAATCACCATAAGTTCCCGAAAGATTCACGTTCATAGAAATCACATCGGTAAACTTCAGATCAACATTTGCTCTAAGTTTAAATCTGTCAAAGGTTGATTCTTGTCCTATTGATTCTAAGCCACCCGTTCCTGCATAATCTAAAGTAGAAAAATACTGAACAAATTTATCTCCGCCTGAAGCATTCACATTAACACTTCTGTAGGGGGTAGATGACTTAACAAATTTATCATAATAATTAACGTCAGGATATCTTAAGGGATTATCACCTGTTCGATATCCTTCAAGTCTTTCTTCTGAATATAATGCACCTCTGCCATCGTTACCTCTAGCTTCATTTAAAAGTGTCGCATAATCATAAGAGCCCAAGTACTCCGGTAACGTCACTGCATTTCTAAATCCAATCTGAGCTGTTGCCGACACAATGGTCTTGTGTATGCTCCCTTTTTTAGTTGTGATATAAATGATGGGATTACCGGCAACAATTCCCAATACAGCACGACCGGAAAAGTCTTTAATTATTTCAACCTTTTCAACTTCATCAACAATAAGGTCTGAAGCATCACGCAACACGCCATCTATGTATATAAGTGCCGACTGTCCTCTGATAGATACCGCCACAGACTCTAAACCGGGTTGTGAGTTGTTTTTCGATATAACCAATCCCGGAACTCGCCCGGTCAAAGCCTCTAAGAGAGTAATTGTTGGATAGGATTTAAGCTCTTCACCATATATTACGTTCGAAGCAGTTACTGTTCTATAAGATTCTAAATTTGCGAAAGGCAAAGACACCATTCTATCGTGTCCTATCGCCGAATTCTTCTTGAGCACTATCTCATCATGTTCAATGGCTCCGTTATAAACACTAATTGTTGCCATCTCATAACCTTCTTCATTGACAACAATGTTGTCGTCTCTTAACGGGTGCACTTTAATTGTAAAGCCACCTGTTTTATCTGTTACAGCTTCTCCTACTGAACTAAACAAAAGAGTTCCGGAAATAGGAAAACCTTGTTCGTTTAATAAAACACCGGATATGTCTTTTGATTGCACCTCTTTTCCCTGAGCAAACGACTGAGAAGGAATAAGAAGAATAAACAAAAACAATACAGACAGATTATTTATAATAGTTTTTTTCATATTTCTAATTTTTAGAGAATAAAGATTTAAACATATAATTAGGAAGCTAAACTCTCTATTATATATTGTATAATTTATAATCTCTTTTTATTAATAACACTACACATTTATCAAAACACTTAATTTGATTACCATCCCGGATTTTGTTCAAACTCTTCAAACATAAATCCATCGCTCATAGGAACAGGCCAATTATATTGTTTCATTTCAAAAACATTGGTGTGAAATGGTAAATCAGAACGCAAAATTGAAAAACCTGTTGGTTTATTGTTATCCGGAACTATATCAACTGCATAAAGGTTTTTATATTCTGTCTTATGTGCAAGTCCCCATCTCATTAAATCAAACAATCTCTTGCCTTCAAGGAAAAACTCAACTGCTCTTTCGTTTTGAATTCTCTCCCTAAACAAATCTTTCGTTAAGTATCTGGATGCTACAGGAGGCATTTTAACTCTATCTCTAACATAATTCAATGCTTCTTCAGCAGTTATATCAGCTTCGCTAATTTTATAAGTTGGTCCTCCCAGCTCGTTAGCTGCTTCAGCGTATATCAAATACATTTCTGCTAATCTAAAATAAATGGGATGATTATTTTCATTGTTTCGACCTGAGAACTGATCTCGGTTTGGGGCCCAGAATTTTCGGGCCATATAACCGGATTTATTGTAGAAATTTTCCGGAACCCGTTCGCTTCCCCCATTCCACAATTCTAGATACTTACCACT
>CAYFUQ010000064.1:0-3088 GCA_964346415.1 uncultured Proteiniphilum sp. | reverse complement strand
ACTATCAAACCCACTCACATATTCAATCATTTTCTCACCATCAGGTGTATTATATCTTACTGTGTCAAGTGAATTACATTCCAATAATTTGTAGCGCCTGCTTGTCTTAGCATAATCAATCGCATCCCACGCAGCTTTGGCTACAGACTTCCATCTTTCGTTATCATTACTTGTGTTGTATTGTGGGCTTGCAGGAATTAACAATGCCGCAGCCTTCAAAGCCAAAGCTGATCCTTTTTCAGGACGACCGATATTGTCATCTCCCCATCTCTCCGGTAATAGCTGAAATGCTGTATCACAATCAGCAGAAATTTTTTCTGCAGTTTCTTGTCTTGAAAGTCGTGGTAGAGCAAAATTATCTGAAGCATCAAATACATTCTCTATGTATGGCATTCCCCCCTGGCGTTTCAAATACTCATAATAATACCATGCACGCATAAAGTGAGCCTGACCCTTCAAATGATTAACCTGTTCATTTGTAACAGTTTTATCATTTTCCAGCATATGTAAATTTGCTAAAGTCTTATTTGTTATGCGAATACTCCTCCAGGATTTCCAAACACCACCAAAAAGACCTGAGGTAGGATAGTCACTATTCATTAGACCAATCCAATTGCCGTTTTGCGCTTCAGAGAGAGAAGGCCAACCGGATACTGCTGTCCCCTCATCTGACATTGAAGCAACGTGAGTGTAGTCGCCCTGAGACAAATAGTTATGTAAGTCAGCATACATCTTATCAGCATACTTTCTATAATTTTGATAATTACCAAATACTTCTTCTTCGGACATTCCATCAGCATCTTCAATTTTATCTAGATAGCTTTCGCAGCTAAATAAGAAGAATACTATAGACATCAATAATAATATATGTTTCATAATAATAAATTTTACTGATTAAAATACTACACGTATTTCAAGTGAATATCTCTTCAAATGTGGATATGAACCAAAGTCCTCGCCAAAGTTAAATCCTTCAGGATCACCACCCCATTTATTTCTTCTCCAGGTGAAAAGGTTGGCACCGGAGAGTGCAAACTCAACATCTTTCACACCCAGGCTTCTAAATACATTCTCAAATGTATAGCCAAGTCTAACATTTCTTAGGCGTATGTATTGTCCATCAATCATGGCAAACTGTGTATTGTAATAATTATAATGATTGTTTGCATCGTAGTGAGGAGTTGGGAACTGTGGAGATAAATTATCAGATCTCCAGTAATCAGCATGAGCTACATAAGCATTATTCCTATGCTGAGTGAATGGGAACAAAAAGAACTCACCACCGCCTCTAACCATTCTCTGAGTTCTGCTAATACCGTACAAACTCATCTCAAGTGACCAGTTTTTATAATTAGCTCCAAATGTTCCATTGTAAATTCGAGTTGGTTCCCATGGTGCATCACCAACAACTCCATCCTGAGCATCAATATAGCCATTACCATCAAAGTCGATGAATTTCAAGTCTCCAACCATAGGTCTTTTATCAACTCGCTGTGGGTATAGGAAAAGTTCATTGAAGTTGCTATAGTATCCGGCATCCATAACACCCCTACTCCATAATCTTCTTGCAAGAGCAACAGGCTTGCCTTCCGCTTTAAGGTGATCAGGAATATGTTCGGACTCATCCCAAAATACAACTCTACTTTCAGTAGCTGAAAAGTTACCATCAAAATACAGATATAAATCATTTGTAACCTGACGCTGAATACCTAACACAACTTCTATTCCATGACTTTTAGCCTCACCAATATTACTTTGTATTGAAGAGACACCTACCCATGATGGGACTCTGTTTCTGGTTTGCAGCATATCTGTACGGCGTTCATTGAATAAATCTACCTCCAGGGTTATAAAATTCTTAAACAATCCAACTTCGACACCTAAATTTTGAAGTGTTGCTTTTTCCCATGTTGCATCAGTTACCGGCACTGGTCCTTCATCAATATATGGATAAGTTTTATTAGGATAACCAAAAGAAATTCCACCACTACCTTCCGTGTATTCACTTCTATACAGCCAACGTGAAATTCCACCATCATTACCAACCTGCCCCAATGAGTACTTAACTTTAAAGTTATTTACAACATCTTTCAGCGGTTTAAAGAAATTCTCATTTGATATATTCCATCCACCGGCAAATGATGGGAAGGTTCCGAATCTTAATCCTGGTGCAAACTTCTCTGATCCTGTGTGAGACACACTAGCTTCCAAAAGATATCTGCTATCATAATCATACGTACCTCTACCAACCCAATTTTCCTCATAATGTGGAAAATCAGCTAAACCTTGGGATTGGCGACGACTAAAAATAGCCATTCCTGATACTGAGTGTAGTTTATTAAAAGTTCTTTGATAATTAAGTCTTGCCTGGTAATATGTACTTCTTGAAGATAAAAAGACATTATCATTTAGAACTCTCATATTAGGTGGGGGAGTATTATAATCAATTTCACCCTCACTATGATGTCTGCTCCACTCTTTAGTTTTAGGATCTAAATAGTAAGCGTAAAAGTTGGCAACAGAATATTCCTGTCTATACAATGCTGAATTATTATATGAATAAAGTCCGGAAACAACAAGACCCTTGGTTATAAAATCCAGTTTCTGCTCTAGATTTATGTCAACACTTGTTTCATTACCTTTATGTCTCCAAAATCCTAGTCCGCCCTCCCACATCAATCTACCGGTAGCAGGGACAGTGTTGGGGTCAACAAACGGTCTTGTAACACCTTGGTCCCAAGGAATTTTATTGTCTGGATATTGCTCTAAAGCATCTACAGGATAAAAAGGGAAATCAGTTACTGACTGAAACCATCTCTCCTGAGTAAAGGTGTCAATAGGTTTACCATAATCTCTAACATTACCACCTAAATTAACAGCCAAAGTAGTAGTAGGCGTAAGTGTAAAGTCCAGGTTATTTCTAAATGTATAACGATTATGATAATATGAACCATTGTGTTTATCATACTTATAAGGCAATTTATTACCAGTAGTAAAAACGTCGCCTTCATTTAGGTATCCCAGTGAAACAAAATATCTAACAAAGTCATTTCCTCCTCTGGCATTAAGATTATAGGATTGATCAAAA
>CAYFUQ010000063.1:1397-13853 GCA_964346415.1 uncultured Proteiniphilum sp. | reverse complement strand
TGTATGTTGAAGTCTTCTTCCATGTTGCTGTTTGTTTTTGCAAAAGTAAGGAATATAAAGAATAATTGAAAATGGTAAATTGTATAAAATTGTTAGTTCAATCAATAAGTGAAAAATTAATTTACATAATATTGGAGTTGGGTAAACTATGTTTAATAACATTGTTTGCTCAACCCAATTAAAAATATAAGGCCCTTATGCTCCATAAAATGCATCAAATAATAGAGATTCGGGAGCAGGCACAGCATATAAATCAAACACGATGAATAGTATGTGATAAAGACCTAGTAGTTTGATTTTTGGGAGAATAAGCAACTGATGTTAGTTGTCTTCGACAAGTCGGGAGATTTGTTTTATGGCCATATTTTTCTTTATAATTCAAAGCTAAGCTTGAATGTGAGCTTTTCTGTTTGTGACAATTGCATATATCAAAAAGCTTAGTTTAAAAATCATATTGTTTAGATTGTTGGGCTTTTCAATACCTATTTTTGCAGTGTTAAATAATATTATACTTTGAGAGTGTATATTTGAAAATCTACAAATATATTTTTTTTGAAAAGAGTTGGGTGTGTACACGGTGTTAATTAAGATAATTTTTTCAGAGAATAAATTTATGAAATACCTATTGAAACTGTAATTAGATACTAATATTAAATAATATCACTAATTAATTTTTTAACAATATGAGAAGAATACAATTATTGGCTCTTGCTATACTTTTATTGGGGTGTAGTAAAGACATTAAAGAATCTGACTATCTGTTTTCCGGAGACACCGGATCAAAAGTGACATTTAGTGCAGTAATCGACAATCAGGAAAACGCAAACCTGAGAGCAACTGCCACATCGTGGGAGGTGGGAGACATTATTGGTATTACCTGTAACGGTAAGCAGATTAATGTCCCTTATGAGTTTACAGGTGGTGAGGGTAATTATTTTAAATCTGTTGACCGCACACAGGAAATTTGGCTGATGGGGACTGAGCAATATGATATCAGTGCCTATTATCCACATATGGGCGACAGTGGTACCACCCCTGAGAAAGTAGCAATTGCAACTACTTCGGAAAATCAGGTTACTGAAGAAAAGCGTTCTGAAATTGACTTTTTGTTTTCCTCAGCAGTTGCTGATCGCGAAAATCCGAATGTACAGCTGGCATTCCAGCACGTAATGAGCCGTATAGTTTTGACCTTTAAGGAAGGTGAAGAAATTGAGAGCCTGGACAACATTGACTGTTATATAACAGGTGCTAAACTGCACGGTGTATTTGACCCTGCAACAGGGGCTGTGTCCGTAAACGAAGATGCTGCTGTTGAGAGTATCAACCAGATATTGACAAAAGAGAATGGTCATACAATGGTTGCCATTGTGTTGCCGCAAGATCTTACGAACAGTGGTTTACTGATTGAAGCCGGAATGAACGGAGTATATTACAGAGTGGATATTCCATATGCAGACTTGGCACAATTGAAAGCGGGTTATTCATATAACTATACTATTGTAGCTGACAAGTATAACGACAATCCAATTAAGTTGACCATCACCGAAACTGAAATTACACCCTGGACCAACCAGGATGGCGGATCTTTCAATCCTGATCCAAGTATGGCAGGCACAGAAGGAGATATTACAACCGGTGGCTGGGGAGATATTGAGAACGAAGATATCACTCCTGTTGAAAAATAACCCTTTGGATTTTATATAACATAACCATATTTAAAATTAAAAAATAAGAACTATGAAATTTTCATACTATATATCTATAATATTAGGTGTTTGTCTGATGGCTTTCACTTCCTGCGATCAGGAAGAGGTGTTAGTTGCAGGGCAGGGCGATGATGCAACTTCAAAACTGGAGTTGGCAGTTTCATCAGCCGGATACAACGTTGTTGGTACCAAAGCAAGCACAGTTGCATATGTGACCAAGTTTACCAATGGAGACGAGGTTGGTATTTTTGCAGTGAGAAACGGACAGGTGGTTGAGAATATCAATAACCGCAAGTTTGTATATGATGAAGGCGTTTGGGAGCTTGAAGGCGATGTTATCGAATATAAAGGTACCGACTTTAAGAAGATGTCATTTCACGCATACTATCCTTTTCAGGAAGATGTGAAGTTTAATCCCGCAAATGAAGACCCATTTGATGATTTGGTTAAAGGCTGGAAAGTTGAAGCAGACCAGAGCGGTGACAATTATACAAACTCAGACCTGATGACAAGTGTGGGTGAAGCTGAAGGGCAGCGCCTTCAGGGTAAAGTAACATTTGTTATGGAGCATCGCATGGCTTTAAGCATTATTGAAATGCCACAGCTTACTTACTCGTTTACCAATGCAGGAATTGAAGATTATTATCTGCCTGTGACCATTGAGGAAGTTAGTGTTACTGCAAACGGCGCAACTACTGATGGTGTAAAACCTTATTATGACTCTGCAACCGGTACTTATATGCTTCTTGTGAATCCTGAAAGCGATTTTACCGTTAACGGATCTTACACAGGAGCGAAAGAGATGGAATATACCATCAACGGAAATCTTGCAAGCGGAAGTGCCAAGAAATATACTATAAAAGACGATAACAAAATTACACATACTTTGGCGGTGGGTGACTACTTCCTGTCAAACGGTATTATTGTGAGCAAGGATGCTGAAGAGGTTCCAGCCAACTGTATCGGAATTGTATATTATGCAGGTAATCCACAGCCATCGGCTACCAATCCCGAGCTTTACACTGAGACAAGCGACGCTTTGCTTCGCGACTTCCCGGGTGCTACACATGGTTTGGTGCTGGCAATCAAAAATGCTGAAATGGAAGATGGAACTCAAAAATATAAATTTGCCGATTCCAAGGCTTACTTCAGCAACTGGTACAAATCGGATGAAGAGTGGAGTGATAAATTTATTAACAATGAGTTCAGAGACGTTCCTGCAGGATTTACCGGATACAATGGTACTGTGCTAATGGATCACAGCTACAAAATGGGTGCTACTACCGGCTGTACTCATGGATGGGCATTTTGGCAGCTTTACGTTGATGCTGTGCCTGTAAATGCACCTACCAGCGGTTGGTATCTACCCTCTGTATATGAATTGAGCGAGGTTGCAAAATCGCAATTCCTGATTAACTCAAAAATTAAAGCTGTAGGTGGTGATGAGCTGGAATCGCATGAGGGAGCTATTGAAGCAGGTCCTTACTACTGGGCTATTAACGAGCGTAATGACTCATTTATGTGGGGACACAAAATGGAAGGCGGAGCTGACATTGCTATACGCGAGCGTGGCTCACGCTCAGGATATTTCCGTATGGCCTTAGCATTCTAAATAAACTTAAACTATGAATAAGAAAAACTTAAATATAAGGTTTGTAAAGCCTATTACTCTGTTTTTCGCCATTCTGACTCTTGGGTTGACAACTAATCTTCAATCAGCTGTTGCTTCGGTTGAGGATACGTTTCAGACTCAGAAAATCAGAGGTGTGGTGCTTGACAGAGACGGAGAATCGATTATTGGTGCTAACGTTATAATTGAAGGGACCAGTACAGGTACCGTTACTGATTATGACGGTAATTTTGATGTGGATGTTACTCCCGGCACTAAACTGGTGTTCTCGTATATTGGATACGAAACGCAGGTGCTGGCTGCCGCTAACAATATGCGTGTTATTTTGGAGGAGAGCAGCACTACATTGCAGGAAGTGGAAGTAGTGGCTTATGGTGCTCAGAAGAAAGTTACTGTTACGGGTGCTATTTCTAGTATAAAAGACAAGGAGCTGACCCGTACGCCAATCAGTACTGTCTCCAACCTGCTTGCAGGACAGATGACGGGGTTGACTTCCATTCAGTATTCGGGTGAGCCCGGTGCTGATGCTGCTCAGATTTTTGTTCGCGGTAAGGCTACATGGGAAAATAGTTCTCCACTGATTCAGGTAGATGGTGTGGAGCGTAACATGAACGAGATAGACCCTAATGAAATTGAGAGTATTACAGTATTGAAGGATGCTTCAGCAACAGCTGTGTTTGGTGTTCGCGGTGCTAACGGTGTGGTGTTGGTAACAACAAAACGTGGTAAGGAAGGAAAGGCTAAAATATCTTTCAGCACTTCTTCATCGGCACTTGTGCCAACCAAAATGGTATCGCAGGCAACTTCATACGAGTATGCCAACTTCCATAATCTTGTGAATGAACTGGATGGTACTACTCCCGTATTTAGTGATGAAATTATTGCTAAATTCAGAGATAACTCAGATCCTATCAGATTCCCCAACACTCAGTGGGCTGATTATATAATGAAGGATATGACCCTTCAGACTCAGCACAATATGAATATCTCAGGAGGTATGGACAGGGTGAGATACTTTATTTCTGCCGGAGCTTATACTCAGGGGGGATTGTTTAAAGAATTTAATCTGCCATATAATTTGAGCTATCAGTATCGCCGTTTTAACTATAGAAGTAACCTGGACGTGGACGTTACCAAAACAACAACTATTTCGTTTGACGTGAGCGGTAACGTAAACAATGCAGACAGACCACGTACCGGTCAGGGTTCTTCGGGAATGATTAAGAATATGTATTATGCTACACCATTCTCAAGCCCCGGTATTGTTGATGACAAGTTGGTTTATGCAGCAACAGACTATTCAGACCTTACTATGCCATTTGTTGGAAGTAACGGTATGTCATATTATGGTAATGGTTTTTCACAAACCAGTAATAATGCACTTACTGCTGACCTTTCATTGAATCAGAAGCTGGACTTTATCACCAAAGGACTTTCGTTTAAGGTGAAAGGTTCGTACAACAGTTCATTTATGGTGTATAAAGATGGTGAAGGAGGAGCAGTGGCTACTTACACACCTGTGCTGCAGGACGACGGTAATATCCTGTATCGTAAATATGGTGAGAACTCTGATGTGAAATATACTTTCAGATCAGGGAAAGCACGCGACTGGTATTCGGAAGCAAGCTTGAATTATGCAAGATCATTTGGAGACCATTCGGTAAGCGGGCTGGTTCTGTACAACCAATCTAAAGAATACTATCCGGGAGAATATTCAGATATTCCGCGAGGATATGTGGGTTTGGTAGGTCGTGCTACTTATGACTGGAAGAACAAATATATGGCAGAGGTAAATGTTGGGTACAACGGTTCTGAGAACTTTGCACCTGAAAAGCGTTTTGGTCTTTTCCCCGCAGGTTCAGTCGGATGGGTTGTGAGTGAGGAAGAATTTTTCCAGCCAATAAAACCTGTTGTTAACTTCCTGAAGCTGCGTGCCAGCTACGGTATAGTAGGTAATGACAAGATTGGTGGTTCGAGATATATGTATCTGGCCGACCCTTATGGTGTGAACCTGGGTAGTTTGCCAAACCGTAATGACGGATGGGCTTACATGTTTGGAATTGAAAACGGTACAGAGAGTCTTGGTGCAAGAGAGTTGGCAAGAAACAACCCTAATGTAACTTGGGAGAAAGCACACAAGCAAAACTATGGTGCTGATATCTACTTTTTGGATGAGAATCTGAGTACAACTGTTGAGTATTACAAAGAACATCGTACAAATATTCTGTTGAGAGACGCTACTGCCCCCGGTATGCTTGGATTTAGCACTCCGTATGCCAACCTTGGTGTTGTGGACAGCTGGGGATGGGAAGTTTCTTTGAAATATAACGGCAGATTAAATAGTGACTTCCGTTATTGGGCAGGTGTAAACCTTTCGTACAACCAGAATGAGATTAAGGAGATGAAAGAAGCACCTCAGAACAATACCTATCAATATCAGAAAGGTCATAGGATTGGTGCTCGTTCTCAATATATATTCTGGCGCTTTTATGATGAGGGTACTCCCGAACTATATGAGAAGACATTTAACCGTCCTTTCCCGACTCACCCAAATGAGCTGAGAGATGGTGATGCTGTTTATATTGACCTGGATGGCAACCGTGAGATTGATGCCAACGATGCCAGCCGCGACTACGGATACACTGATGACCCTGAGTATATGGTTGGGTTTAACTTTGGATTCAGCTGGAAAAACTTTGAACTTAGCACTCAGTGGACCGGAGCGTGGAATGTGTCTCGAATGATATCAGACGTGTTCAGAACCCCTTTCTATTCTGCAGCAAGTTCTACTCAGGGAGGTTTGTTGTCATATCACCTTAATAATACCTGGACACCGGACAATCCATCTCAGAATGCCGAGTATCCACGTCCTACAAGGGCAAATACTACAAACAACTATGCAACATCTACTCTTTATGAAAAAGATGCCAAGTACCTACGTTTGAAAACATTGCAGGTAGCTTATAATTTTGATTTCCCGATGATGCAAAAGATGGGATTAACAACATTCCAACTTGCGCTGAGTGGATATAATTTATGGACTCTTACTTCTTATTTGTGGGGCGACCCGGAGACAAGAGCTAGTAACGCTCCTTCGTATCCATTATCTAAAACTTATTCATTGAGTCTTAAATTAGGATTTTAACAACAGAAGATATGAAGAAATTTAATATAAATAATTTAATTATCCTTTGTGCATTGATTTGTGGTATTGCCATTTCATCGTGTACGGAAGATATAAAATTTGGAAGTGCATTCCTTGAAAAAGCACCGGGTGGTACTGCCACAATAGACACTGTGTTTGGGAATGCAGAATATACACGACAATTTGTACACACAATATATGGTCGTCAATATTATGGTCTGCCATATAAGCATGATGCTAATCTACCTGCTTCCAGTAGTCCTTATCTTGGGAAAGTAGATGCCTTGACTGACTGCTGGCAGATTCACTGGGCCGACTCACAGATATACCAACGTTATTATACCGGTTCGCATACTGCTAACTACGGACGTGGTTCAGATAAGTTTGGATACAACGACGAAAAAGTTTGGGAAGTGGTTCGCTGGAGCTGGTTGCTGATGGAAAATATTGAAGAAGTTCCGGGTATGGACGATGCAGAGAAAACCCAATTGGTTGCTGAAGCTAAATGTCTGATTGCTTCAAGATATTTTGATATGTTTCGCCATTATGGCGGACTGCCACTTGTTTACTCTTCTTTCTCGGGTGACGAAGCAAGTTATGACTTGCCCAGAGCAACTGTGGAAGAGACTGTAAACTATATGGTTACTCTTCTTGACGAAGCTATCAACTCCGGTGGATTGGTATGGGCATTTGATAATGCTGCAGATGCAACTGTTAAGACGGGAAGATGGACCAAAGCAGGTGCCATGGCTCTAAAGGCTAAGATATGGCAATTTGCTGCTTCACCTCTTTTCAACAGCAGCCAGGGTTATGCAGGTGGTGGTTCGGAAGCCGAACAACAACACCTGGTGTGGTATGGCAGTTATAAGGCAGAGTTGTGGGACAATGCTTTGAAAGCATCAGAAGATTTTTTCCGCGAACTACAGTCGAGAGGCTTTTATGAGTTGAATCAGGCAACTGAAGCGACACCGGAGGCTTATCGTCAGGCATATAGAATGGGATATATTCACCAGGGAAGTAAAGAAGTTCTTCACTCTGTAAGAACTATGGCTGTAGATGCCTTCAACTCGGGTACATATGCATGGCATTCGTGGAGTGATATCGGACGTAACTCTTATACTCCCACACAGGAATATGTTGAGATGTTCCCATGGGCTGATGGTACTCCTTTCAACTGGGAAGAAACAGCAGCTGAGGGCAAGCTGGACGAAATGTTTATGACTGGTGAGTATGTGGACGGTTTGCAATACGTGCAAAATATTCAGTTGACACGCGATCCTCGTCTTTATGAATCTGTCCGTGTGAACGGACAGCTCAAAATTCTGGACTGGACTACAGGTCAGATGAGCGGAAACCCATACGAACTTTGGGTTGGCGGTTACGACGCAGCAATGAACTCTAAGAATGAGACCGGCAATTATGCAACAGGATATGACAATATGAAGTATTATCTTGGTGTTGAATATCAGCGTAAATACACACAGTGGGTATATCTTCGTTTGTCAGATTTATATTTGACTTACGCAGAGGCTTTGCTCCAGGCAAGAGGAGACAATCAGGCTGCCTTGAAGCAGATTGACATTGTGAGAGCACGTGTAGGAATGAAAGGACTTCAGGAGAGCAATCCCGGCAAGAACTACTTGACTGACAAAGATGCCCTGCTTGAGGAAATCTTACGCGAGCGCGCCTGTGAGCTGGGTATGGAAGATTCAAGATACTTTGACCTGGTGCGCTACAAACGTGCTGACAGATTTGAGAAACAATTGCACGGTCTGCTGATCTGGCGTTTGGACGATGATGGAAACAGAGTGGAGAAGAAATGGTTTGAAGGAGATCAGAACTCAGGAGCTCTGCAACCTACCCGCTTTGATTATGAAAGGTTTGAATTGAACAATATTCGTCGCTACTGGTGGAAATATGGATTTGATTCCAAATGGTATCTGTCGCCACTTCCTGAGACTGAAGTCAATAAAGGATATGGATTAATACAAAATCCGGGATGGTAATGAGAAAATTAATGACGTTTGAATATTATTTTATGAAAAATAACAAAATACTAATTCTGACTTTTCTACTGTTAACGAGTTTAATTGTCAGAGCACAGAATTCGGATAATAGTTACACCGGTGTTGGAGTTGCCCAGCGGGGAAATCCTGTTTACGGTGCATCTGTTAGTGTGGAAGGAGCAACTGCAACCAGACCTCAGACAGACAGGGAAGGCAGGTTTGCAATTGTGGCAAATAAAGGAGAGGTGATAGAGATTGCTTCATCACAAAATGGTTCATATAAGATGGAACTTGGTGATGAGACTGTAAAAACTATTGTGATGGGCTATGAAGCTCAAAAAATAGATGTGGGAACAAGTAAGGTATTTAACCGCACTGAGTCAACAGCATCTGTATCTACTGTTTACAATAGTGAATTTAACAACAGGTCAGCGAAGAATATTACCAATTCTGTTTTTGGGGCTGCCAGTGGTTTGATTGCATTGCAAAATGCAGGCAACTATGCGGCTGTTGAGCCATCTCTTTATGTTCGTGGTTTGCAGAGTTTATCGAGCAGTACTCCTTTGTTTTTGGTGGATGGAATTGAGAGGGATATAAGCCTGCTTGTTCCTGAAGAGGTTGAGTCAATTTCTGTTTTGAAAGATGCTGCTGCATTGGCTCTGTATGGCAATAAGGGTATTAATGGTGCTGTTTTGATTACTACCAAACGCGGTAATTATAACACAAGGTCAATTAGTTTTAACTATGACTTTATAATGAACAGTCAGATGAGACGCCCCAAATTTGCAGATGCCCATACTTATGCGAGTGCAGTTAATGGGGCACGCGGATATGAAGGGCTGGGCGACCGTTACAAACCGCAGGAACTGGAAGCATATCAGTCGGGTGAGTATCCATACTGGTATCCAAATGTGAACTGGCTTGAAGAGACCTTTAAGAACTCGGGAATATCAAGTAAGTACAGCATGACACTTGAAGGTGGTGGATCTAGATTCCGCTATTATACATTCTTGGGATTAGTTACTGACCAGGGTTTTGTGAAAAAGCCACGTGAGGTTTCCGGGCTTTCAACTCAAAATCAGTACTCGAAAGCTAACTTGCGTACCAACCTGGATATTGACCTGACCAACTCTACCAAACTGAAATTAAATATTTTGGGAACTTTGGGTGAGGCTAACAGACCGGGCGATTCTGCAGATTTGTGGAATATGATTTACTCATTACCTTCGGCTGCTTTCCCTGTTCGTACCGAGTCGGGAAAATGGGGTGGTAACTCAACCTGGGCAGGAACATTAAACCCTGTTGCACAATCGCAAGGTGCTGCTTACTCTAAATCGCACAGTCGCAATCTGTTTGCAGACATTACATTAACACAAGACTTGTCGGGCGTATTGGAAGGATTAGGAGGTTATTTCCGTATGGCTTATGACAATTACTCATCAATTTGGGAGAACCACAGTAATACATATTCCTTTGAGGGATATAATATGACCTGGAATGGAGACGGACCTTCATACACATTGTATAGCGGAGGATCTGACAGCGAGATGTCAACATCTGCTAATATTAGCACATGGACTCGTCAGTTTAACTTTGACGGAGGTTTCACTTTCGATCGTTCGTTTGACAAACATGATCTCTACTCACAGTTGAGATGGGATTATGAGTATCGTGATTCATATGGATTGAACACAACTGTTTATCGCATGAACGGTTCATGGTTTACGCACTATGGTTATGACAAACGCTATCTTGTGGATTTGATATTGGCTACCAATGGCTCGAGTTTACTGGCACCCGGTCATAAATGGGCATTCTCGCCCACAGTTTCTGCAGGATGGGTAGTATCGGAAGAAGACTTTATGAATGCTTCATGGATTAACTTCCTGAAATTAAGAGCATCGTGGGGAATTATTAATGCAGACTATTTGCCCAGAGACGGAAGCAACACAATATACAACTATTGGGATCAGATTTATACATTGACAGGAACCCGTTATATGTTTAACGGGAGTTACGACTCATCTTTCGGAAGTACCGAAATTGGTCGTCTTGCAACTCTGAACTCATCTCGTGAGAGAGGTATTAAATACAACTTTGGTATTGAGAGCACCTTATTCAACGGTTTAGATGTTTCATTTGATACATATTTCCAAAAGAGAAAAGGAATCTGGGTGTCATCGGCAGGTAAATATACCTCTGTTCTTGGTATGTCGGCACCTTTTGAAAATGAAGGTATTGTGGACAGTTGGGGAGTTGAACTAGGTTTGAATTACACAAAGAAGATTAATGACTTTGTATTCAACATTGGAGGTAACTTTAACTGGAATCAGAGTGAAATCAAAGAACAGCTCGAAGAGCCCAGACTATATGACAATCTGGTTCGTACGGGTCATTCACTAAATCAGATCTTTGGTTTGGAAGCAATCGGATTCTTTAAAGATGCAGATGATATCAGTAACAGTCCCACACAAACCTTTAGTACTGTGAGACCCGGTGATATAAAATACAGAGATGTGAATGGTGATGGTATTATTGATGGCAATGACGTAACTGCGATTGGTTACAACACTGTGGTTCCTGAAATTTACTACTCACTACACCTTGGTGCAGAGTATAAAGGAATTGGTATAAGTGCTTCATTTCAGGGAGCTGCCAACTATTCAGCGATGCTGAATACAAAAAGTATGTACTGGCCTTTGATTAATAATACTACTATTTCGGAGCATTATTATGAAAACAGATGGACACCTGAAAATCAGGATGCAAAGTATCCGCGTTTAAGCTCACAAAGCAACGCAAACAACTATCAGAACAATACGGTTTGGTTAGCAGACCGCTCATTCCTGAAGTTACGCAATGTTGATGTTTATTATAAACTTCCCAAGAGCTTACTTGACAGAACATCTGTAGTAAACCAGGCTAAAATTTATTTCCGCGGAGTGGACTTGTTTAGCTTAGATAACATTAAGGTTGTTGATCCGGAAGCGTATGGGGCTACAAATCCTATGAACAGAAGTTTGGTTGTTGGATTGACTGTTGGCTTCTAATTATGTAATTAAAGAAAACGAAACAATGAAATTAAAAAATATAATCTTAAGCGTTTTATTGCTTGCATTAGTGTCAACTTCTTGTTCAGATCAGATGAATTATCAGGAGTATAATGATTATGGCAAAGACTTTGTGACACTTAACTTTGGAAATGTCGGAGGATTGATGACTACCATCTATCTTGATATTGATACTGATTTTGGAAACTTTGACGGGGCGCTTCTTGGTTCTGCCACAGATGAGTCTCAGTATGCCTATTCGGGCAACCAAATTGAAGACTTTTACAACGGAGCGTGGAGCCCGACTAACGCTAAAAGCAGCACATGGGGCTCATCTTATCGTGGAATAGCAAATTGCAATCTGTTTTTGGAAGAGTTTACAGATCTAACTTTTCCTGAATTGCAATTGAACAGTGATTATCCACAGCAGATGTTCCGTTATAACAACTATAAGTGGGAGGTTCGCTTTCTAAGAGCATACTTCTATTTTAACTTGGTACGTCAGTACGGAGATGTTCCCTTTACCGACCGCTTGCTGACTGCAGAAGAGACTAATGAACTAGAAAGACGTCCTGCACAGGAAATCTTCGATTTCATTATTAATGAATGTGATGCTGTGAAAGATGAAATCATTGCAGATTACAGAAATTTGGGTGATATGGCACTTCCTGCAGAGCCCGCTGAGACCGGACGTTTGGACAGGCTGACTGTGTTGGCCTTAAAAGCCCGCACTGCCTTATACGCAGCAAGCCCACTGTTTAACAAAGACAACGATCAGGAGCTATGGTACAGGGCAGCAAAAGCAAACAAGGAGTTGCTTGATGCCGCTGAGAGTGCCAAGATGAAATTACTTCCGGATTATGGAGAACTGTGGAGTAGGGACAACTATGCTGACGTTAGTGAAATCATTTTTGGCCGC
>CAYFUQ010000063.1:0-1297 GCA_964346415.1 uncultured Proteiniphilum sp. | reverse complement strand
AGAACTGTGGAGTAGGGACAACTATGCTGACGTTAGTGAAATCATTTTTGGCCGCAGAGCCAACAGAACAACAAATACGCTGGAGGCTAACAACTTTCCCATTGGTCTTGAAGGAACCAAGGGAGGTAATTGCCCAACGCAAACACTTGTTGATGCTTATGAGATGCAGGCAACAGGTCTTCGCCCGGATGAGGCAGGCAGTGGATATGACCCTTCTAATCCTTATGAGGGCCGCGATCCTAGATTTGCATTGACTATTGCCAAAAATGGTGATGAGAAATGGCCTAACTGGAACAACACCCCGTTGCAAACGTATCAGGGTGGTATCAATGGTGAACCCAAAGATGGTGGCACACCAACCAGTTATTATCTTAAGAAGTATTTGCAGGCAGCTGTGGATACACGCCCAAGTACATCGAATGCTTTTTACCATACATGGATTACTTATCGTTTGGGTGAGTTCTATCTGAACTATGCTGAGGCAGTATTCAGATATTTGGGTACACCTTATGCCACAAGCAGCGAGTTTCCAATGTCAGCAGCTGAGGCTGCCAGCCAAACCCGTAATCGTGTAAAGATGCCGGGCATCCCTATGGGGCTTAGCAATGATGCTTTCTGGGACAAGTATAAGAATGAGCGTATGGTTGAACTGGCTTTTGAGGGGCACAGATTCTGGGATGTGAGACGCTGGAAAGAAGCGGACAAACACTTTAAGAGCATTGACCAGATGAAGATAACTCAGAACTCGGATGGATCGTTCAATTATGAGCGTAAGACTGTGAACAGGCTTTGAGATGATAAGATGTATTTTTTCCCTATTCCTCAGTCGGAAATTATGAAGAACCCTAATCTGACACAAAATCCGGGTTGGGACAAATAATTAAATTGACTAAATTTAAAACGAAGTTTTAATGAAAAAAAAATACATTCTTTTATGGATACTCCTTCTTGCAATAGGATTTGCATGTTCGGACGATCCTGTAGAGGATAATACAGAGAATCCGGATAAGGATAAAGAGGAGGAGGTGACTCCCCCTCTTCCTGACCCGGTTTCAACAGAAAGCAGGGCTATGTGGGTCAGCTATGATCCCAATCCGAATGCTGAAACTTTTAATTCGACAGGAATATCGCCTGCACTGATTAGCTGGCGTTTGTTTAAAACCGATCCCAAAAGCATAGCTTTTGATATTTACAAATCAGTAGACGGAGGGGATGAGGTAAAGCTAAACAAAGATCCAATTGATCAGACCACATCATGGGTGGATGCAAATATAGATCCTAAAGTCACAAATTATTA
>CAYFUQ010000062.1:0-13860 GCA_964346415.1 uncultured Proteiniphilum sp. | reverse complement strand
GAGTTTCAGGAGCTGGGCGGTCGTCAGGCTGTTATCAAAGATAAGTGGAAGCTGCTTCACCAAAATATTCGCAGCGGGGGTACCTTCGAACTCTATAATCTTGCTTCCGACCCGGGTGAAAATCACAATGTGATTGAACTATACCCTAGAAAGGCCGAAGAACTGAAGCAGATTATGCTTGAAGCAAGAACAGAAGATGATAATTGGAAACTATTTTGAATCATTGTTAAGGGTAAATTAATAAAGGCTGACGGTTTTGTAACTGTCAGCCTTTTGTATTTATATATGTAGAACTTTTACATCTTAGAACTTTTGTACCCAGCTTTCGAATGCGTTGATGTAGCTTTGCAGGAATGCCTTGGTATCTTCATTATTTACCTCTCCGTTTTCATCGAAGTAGTTCTGTACAGTTCCGATATAAGCTTCGGGTTGTTGCATCATGTGAACGTCAAGCAATACCATTGGCTGACGCACAGCGTGATTTGCCAATGCACCTCCAATAGGACCGATAGATGAGCTAACTACTGCGCCCGGCTTGCCTGCCCAAACGTTTTGTCCCCATGGACGAGATGCCACGTCGATAGCGTTCTTAAGGACAGCCGACATTGTGCGGTTGTGCTCGGGTGTAATAAACAGGAATCCGTCTGAGCATTTTATTGCCGCACGAAATGCGTCATACTCTTTAGGGCTGTCGCTGTCGTAGTCCTGATTGTAAAGGGGTAGATTGCCAATTTCAACAATGTTCAACTCTAATGATTCGGGTGCCAAAGCGATTAGTGCTTTTGCAATATGACCACTGTTTGAATTCTTTCTTAAGCTGCCAACTAATACAGCTATTTTCTTCTTGCTCATAAAATAGATACTTTTTAATTTGTTATTTCTTATACATCAATTATAATTGATGTGTTTAATCTATCGTTATGAACGTTCAACTTACAATATTGTTTAGTGAGTCCTTTTGATTATGCACTTACCTTTAGGATAGTAACAGTATGATGCTTACACTTTTGAATTGCCACCTTGCGTTGCTGTATGTCTTATGCCTAAAATACCTTAGTGTATTTGTGACAATAGGGTCTCATCCCTTTTCCTGCATAATACTGCTGGTGATATCGCTCTGCTTTCCAGAAAGTGGGAGCCGGTTTTAGCATGGTTGCCACTTTGTATCCCTTGTCTGTCAGGATTGCAATATACTTTTCAGCAATCTCTTTCTCTTTCTCTGAAGAGTAGAAGATGCATGACAGATATTGTGAGCCAATGTCGGGACCCTGTCCGTTGGTTTGGGTGAAATCGTGAGTCTCGAAAAACAGTCGCACCATTTTTTCATAAGTGGTAACTGTCGGATCATATATCACCTCGGTAGTTTCCAGATGTCCTGTGCTTTGCTGACACACCTGTTCGTAGGTTGGGTTATCAACATGTCCGCCCATATAACCCACGTGAGTTTCCTGCACGCCGTCACCTTTCATAAAGAAATATTCAGTACCCCAAAAGCAACCGGAAGCAAAATAAGCTTTCTTTAGTGCCTTTTCGCTGTCAGGAATGAATTTCATGGAAACGGAGTTTACGCAGTGGCGTGTTTCTTTGGCAGTAAATCCTTCGTTTAGGAATACGTGTCCAAGATGACCACCACAGTTGGTGCAAAGTATTTCGGTGCGTCTGCCGTCGGCATCAGGTACGCGCGTCACAGCACCTTCCAGTTCATCATCAAACGAAGGCCAGCCGCATTGCGAATCAAATTTGTCTTCCGAGCGATAGAGTGGGGCGTCACACTGTCTGCAAAGATAAGTCCCCGCTTCTGTCACGTTGAGCAACTTGCCCGTTCCCGGCAGTTCCGTACCCTTGTTGATAATTATACGCTCCTCTTCGGGTGTCAGCTTGTTGTATCCTAATGTCATGTACTCTTTTGGTGTCATGTCTATTTCTGTTTTTTGCTTTTGGGCGCACATCGTAAATGTGCCAAGCGTTAATATAATTAGTAAAATATTTAGCGTTTTCATTCTTCTGTGATTTTAAAAATGTACTTTATAAAACTAAATGCCTTGCGTTGCTTTGGATATCTTATGTTGTGATCGTTATCGAAAGCTTCGAGCTGCTTTTTCTATTTCAAAGTTAAGAACAATCCGCAAATTTTGTATCTTTGTCAATATTAAAAATCGATAAAACATATATTAATGGACAAAAACTTTTCATCAGATCTTCCTTATAAAGTAGCCGATAATTCTCTGGCCGACTTTGGGAGAAAAGAGATTGATATTGCTGAACACGAGATGCCGGGACTGATGGCAATCCGTAAAAAATATGCTGCCGAAAAGCCACTGAAGGGTGCACGTGTAATGGGTTCACTTCACATGACTATTCAAACGGCAGTCTTGATTGAAACACTTGTTGAGCTGGGCGCAGATGTGCGCTGGGCGAGCTGTAATATATTTTCCACACAAGATCATGCGGCAGCGGCTATTGCTGCGGCGGGAGTTCCGGTGTATGCCTGGAAGGGCGAGACACTTGAGGAGTATTGGTGGTGTACGGAAATGGCACTGCGTTTTCCCGACGGTAAAGGTCCCAATCTAATTGTGGATGACGGTGGTGATGCATCGCTGCTGGTTCATTGGGGTTATCGTGCCGAAGAGGATGCTTCAACCATTGACCGCAAGGGTGGCAACCGTGAAGAGCAGATCATTCTCGATACTATTGCCCGTCTGCTTAAAGAAGACTCTCAGCGCTGGCATCGCACAATTGCTGACCTAAAGGGGATATCTGAAGAAACCACAACCGGTGTGCACCGTCTGTATCAGATGATGGAGCGTGGCGACCTCTTGGGGGCTGCAATCAATGTGAATGATTCGGTAACTAAGTCTAAGTTTGACAATCTGTATGGTTGTCGCGAGTCGCTTGCCGATGGTATCAAGCGTGCCACTGATGTTATGATTGCCGGCAAGGTGGTTGTTGTGTTGGGCTATGGCGATGTGGGCAAAGGCTGTGCTCATTCCATGCGCTCGTATGGTGCGCGCGTTTTGGTAACTGAGATAGACCCTATTTGTGCCTTGCAGGCAGCGATGGAGGGCTTTGAAGTTACCACCATGGAAGAGGCCGTGAAAGAAGGCAATATATTTGTGACCACAACGGGCAACAAAGATGTTGTAACTGTTGAGCACATGAAGCAGATGAAAGATCAGGCTATTGTTTGTAATATTGGTCACTTTGATAACGAGATTCAGGTGGATAAGCTGGTAAATTATCAGGGCATTTCTCATTTAAATATTAAGCCTCAGGTCGATAAATATACTTTCCCTGAGGGCAACGCAATCTTACTTCTTGCAGAAGGTCGTTTGGTAAACCTGGGTTGTGCCACGGGGCATCCCTCGTTTGTGATGAGCAACTCTTTTGCCAACCAAACTCTGGCGCAGATTGATTTGTGGCAAAAAGACTACGAAGTAGGTGTGTATCGTCTGCCCAAATATCTCGATGAAGAGGTGGCGCGACTACATCTTGGACAGCTTGGTGTTAAACTGACCACCCTTTCTCCTGAACAAGCCGAATATATAGGTGTAAATGTTGAAGGTCCTTACAAACCGGAACATTATAGATACTAATAGGTTAGCTGTTGTGCGAACGGAATTGTTGAAAAATAGTTGCGGATATTTTTGCACATTAAAAAAAAAGCTTTACCTTTGCATCGCTTTTGAAAGAAAGCACAACAGGTTGATTCGCTAGCTCAGCAGGTAGAGCACATCCCTTTTAAGGATGGGGTCCTGGGTTCGAACCCCAGGCGAATCACCTTCAATGAAAGAGAACTTCTATAATAGTTACTATTTAGGAGTTCTCTTTTTTTGTGTTACTCTATAGAATTATTCTCTGATTAACCTGTTTCTATCTAATATATTTACAGTGCGCCCTTTCAGCTCAATAATGCCCTCATCTTCCATATCTTTGAGTGAACGTGCCAGTGATTGGCGCTGTACACCCAGATATTCAGCCAGCTGAGTACGCATACGGTTCATCGTGAATGAGTTGTTTGTGGTTGTAGTGTTTTCCAGGAAATAAGTGGCCAGCTTTTTGCGCAAGCTCTTGATTGAAATCATCTGCAACTTGTTAGTCAGCGCCAGAGTTAAGTCGGCATTCATAGCTAGGAAGTTGGTCAGCAGTTGTTTGCTGTTTACCATTTCGTCCAGCCAAGCCTCCTTTGATATTTTAAGAAATACAACATCCTCCAGTGCAATCACATCCGCCGGATAGTTATTTTGTCCACCAAATATAAATGATGGCGCCAGCGGAATCACCGATTGCAGAATACCAATGTCAAGCACGTTACCCTCCATGGTAATCATCTCTTGTCGGATACTCCCTTGAATCAGCAGCATCACTGACTGAATGGAATCGCCTTGGCGAACCACAAAATCACCCCTTTTGAAAGAGAGCGTTTCTCGTACATTTCTGTTCAAAAAATCATTATGCTCCTTCTGGCTCATGCCCCAAAATAGAGGACAGTGAGATAACCCCTGTCCGTCATGACCGTGACATGATTCAGGATGATTTAGATGGTGATGACAGTGGTCTTGTGGTGAAAAATGTGTTGTTTCAGTTCCCTTTTTCATAATTCAATTTGTTTAATAGTATCAATGAAACCGTTGAACTGCTACTTTGTTCTATGGTTCCTTTTTTTTCTTTATTCAATTTGTAAAATAAGCGGAGCTCACTACGTAAGTTTCACTTTCGGGTGGTTGGAGTGTTAGTTAGGCTGCCCAACCCCAAGCGAAGCCAAACACAACTTGTGCTGTGATTGTTATAATATGCCTTTATCTTACTCTCGATGAGAGCACTTTATAGCCTACGCGAGTGATAGCTTCTTCCAATTGCTCGATTGTGGTTTGCTCTTTATCAAACTGAGCTGTGACTCTACTGGTGTTGAACCCCACATTTATGGATTGTTTATCAACTCCATCTACTTTTTTTAATGCCCCCTCAATCTTTTGCATGCACGAGGGGCAGGTCAATGTTTCTAATTGTAATCTAGCTTTTTTCATTTTAATTGTTTTTTATTTTAGTGTATTGTTTATTTATCTTCTCAATTTATAACCTATAAGTCGCATCCCGTTCAGAATCACCACCAGGATACTCGCCTCATGTACCAGCATGCCCACCGACATGCTCACCCAATCGCTAAAGAAGAGTCCTCCCAGTAAGAGAAACACCACCCCCACAGCAATTACAATGTTCTGTATCATGTTTTTGGATATCGCTTTTGCCAATCCCAGTGCATGCGGTAAGCGGCCGATATCGCCATTCATAAGTACCACCTCAGAGGTTTCAATGGCCACATCCGTGCCACTTCCCATGGCGATACCAATATCGGCCAGTGCCAAAGAGGGACTATCGTTGACCCCATCGCCCACAAAGGCAACGGTGTGACCCTCGGCTTTCAATCGCTTCACATGGTCTGACTTATCTTCGGGCAACATATTGCCATACGCTTTGGTCAAGCCCAGTTCATTGGCCACTACATCCACCGTAGCCTGATTATCTCCAGACAGCATCACCAACTGGTTTGCACCCAACTTTCTCAGGCGTTGCAACTGCTCCTTTACGCCGGGACGCAATTGGTCGCGAACAGCCATCATCAGACTTAGCTCTCCATCAATGGCAGTCATCACAATGGAATTGCCATTGGCTGTAAGTCGCTGCATATCGGCTGTAGCCTTATCGCTCAGCGCAACACTCTCTTGCGTCATCAGCATTTCATTGCCCACCACCACACGGCGTCCTTCTATCTCGGCAACGATACCTCCACCTTTGATTACATCGGTTTGATCGACTGATAAGAACTCCGTCTCGCCCACCTCCTGCAGAATAGCTTTTGCCAGCGGATGATCCGACTCGCGCTCCACACTGGCCAAGTAGCGCAGTGTTTCATCTCGTTGACCCGCATAGTGAATGGTTTCACCGACCGAGGGATTGCCCATAGTGAGCGTACCGGTTTTGTCAAACAGAATGGTATCTACGCGACTCAAATCGGATATAATTTCACTTCCTTTGAGCAAGACACCGTTGCGTGCGCCATTGCCAATACCGCTCACATTGGAAACGGGAACGCCAATGACCAATGCACCGGGGCAACCCAGCACCAGGACGGTAATAGCCAGTTCGATGTTGCTCGAAAAGAGCCATACCACAAATGCCAATAGCAATACGGCGGGGGTGTAGTAGGTAGAGAAACGATTGATAAATAGCTCCGTCTCCGATTTGGAGTCCTGCGCATCTTCTACCATCTCAATAATTCTGCCAAAGGTGGTATCTTCACCCACACGTTCAGCTTCAATTCTGAGGGTGCCGTTCTCCAGTATGGTTCCTGCAAATACGTTTGCGCCCTGCTCTTTGCCCACGGGAATCGATTCGCCCGTAATGCTTGCTTCGTTGATGTGTCCCTCGCCCGAAAGCACACGACCATCCACCGGTACCTTTGCCCCGGTGCGTACCAGCAGCACATTGCCCTTGGACACATCATCCACATCCACCGTCTCCAGTTCACCGTTTTCCATCTCCTTCAATGCACTCTCAGGTGCCATCTCGGTTAGCTCTTTAATGGCCGATCGCGTTTTGTTGAGCGTACGCTGCTCCAGGTAAGCTCCAAACAGAAAGAGGAAGGTAACAATGGCGGACTCCTCGAAGTTTTGAATCAGGAATGCACCCACCACCGCTATGGTAACCAGCACGTCAATGCTGATTACCCTCACGCGCAGGGCTTGGTAGGCCTGCACGGCAATGGGTGCCACCCCTATGATAGAGGCAACAATCAGTGCTGTTGTGAAAATGGTGTCACTGCCCGCTATCCACTTTGCGCCAAAAGCCAAAGCAATCAGCAAGGCACTGAGCAGTGTGATTCTGTTTTTACTATTTAATAGGGTTCGTTGCATATAGTTTCTCCTCTGGTTTAATGTGATGAGGTGGTTACAAGTCTCTTTTCCTCTTCAGCCAACATATGATATACCGCAGTGTAGCTCTCGCACACTCCGCCGGGCACTGTGTAGTTGTTGGTCACCTTGCGTATTTGTTCAAACGTTTGGCTCACCTCTGCTTCTTGACTGATCTGCTCTTTTAACTGTTCAAAAAGCATTCTCACCTCTTTTATCTCAGGATTCTCTTGTCCATGTACTCTAACAACAACGGGAATGTATAGCTCCAATGTTTCAAATAATGTTCTCTTCATAATTCTGTTTTTTCAATTTTGTACTGCAAAGGTATCGCTACAGCAGGAGGAATAGTGTCACTCTAGAGACATACGCTGTTTGTTTGGGATTATTAACAAGTCAGGATGGATAGTCGGTATTATACTATATATAGAGGGTGGGAGAGGGAGTTGTAGCAGGCGGAGGTGTTAAGTAAACTAAAAAAGAGCGGAGTGACACTTGGGTGACATAATGGGTGGTGACCTCACCCTATCTTTGCACTACAATTTTAAAGAAGAAAGTTATAAACCATTTTAAAAACAAACAAGTATGAAAACAAAACAACTATTCAAATCATTCTTAGTATTATCGTTTATCGCGTTGTTCTCACTGCTGAACACTCAACCCGCATTGGCGCACTGTGACTCCTATGACGGACCGGCATTGACAGATGCAGCAAAAGCTTTGGAGACCAATAATGTGGAGCTGATTAAGAAGTGGATTTTGGCAGAAGATGAGGCTATTGTGGTGCCTCTGTTTCACAAAGCATACAGCCTCAAAGATGGCGACGCTGAGATATACGAAATCGTAAAAACATATTTCTATGAAACATTTGTGCGTTTGCATCGCGAGATGGAGGGTGCTACTTATACAGGACTAAAAGCAGCGGGCACTACCGGGCATATCACTGTTATGAGCGACAAAGCATTGGAGCATGGAGGTTTTGACAAGCTTTTGACTGCACTCAACAGACATGTGAACAGTCAGCTGAGTGAGAAATATGAAAGAACTGCTGCTTTATACAAGGTTAGAGATCGCTCGGTAGAGGAGGGACGTGCTTATGTAGAGGCCTATATCGACTACACACATGCGGTGGAAGCAATTCATGATATATTGGAAGAGGGTGGACATCATCACCACTGATATAAATAGTTTATCGCTTTAAATATCCGTTACAAGTTTTAAGAGCAAAATAAATAGATTTATCCTTAAGTTTGAAGGCTAGCCTTCAAACTTAAGGACTTATGTCATTGTTAAGGAATAATCTTTTTCTTGTTTGTCCACCTCCAAAAATCATTTATCTACCTGAAATCTTAAAAGTATGTGTTCTTTTGTATTATAAACTCAATTTAAACACATTGGCATGAAGATAAAAAGTTACTTGTTTTTAGTTCTAACTGTTTTGCTTTTGGTATCCTGCAGGCAAAAGATAGAGTTAACAGTTATAAAAGCAAAAGAAAACCCGTGGCCCGACAATTATACTCACATATCGGAAATGAAGCATTATGCTGAGTGGGGAACTTATAACATACACGACCCTTATATTATTAATACAGATGAGTATTACTATATGTATTCCACCGATGCAATATTTAGAGAAAAAAGAAGGGTGGCTGCAGAAAATAATATCCATATTGGGAATATCCAAGTCAGAAGATCGAAAGACCTGGTTAATTGGGAGTTCCTGGGTTGGGCATTTCCTGAGATACCATCAGAGGCTGTGGAGTGGGTTCACAAAAACAATGACAACAAAGGAGCAACAAATATATGGGCTCCATGCATAATAAAGCACAAAGATGTATATCGACTTTATTATTCAGTTTCCGCCTTTGGAAAGAAAATATCCTATATAGGACTGGCAGAATCTTCTTCGCCTGAAGGGCCATGGAGTCAAAAGGGATGTGTGGTAAAGACCAATAAAAGTACGCCAATGAATGCTATTGACCCGTCTGTAATTGAAGATGCAGAGACAGGTAAAATGTGGATGCATTACGGTTCTTACTTTGGGGGCCTGTATGCCGTTGAGCTTAATCCGAAAGATGGCCTCCCTTTAGCATCAGATGACCTGGGGCACTTGATAGCCCGAAGAGCCAATTATGAGGTAGAAAACCTTGAGGCACCTGAAATAATCTATCACCCTGAATTGAAAAAGTACTTTCTCTTTGTATCTTATGGAGATTTGATGGACAACTACAATATCCGTGTGGGACGTTCGGATACTCCTGAAGGACCTTTCTATGATTACTTTGGGAACAATATGAAAGACACTACCAACAATTATCCTGTTTTACTGGCACCATATAAGTTTGACAATCATCAAGGCTGGGTTGGAACGGCTCATTGTGGAGTTGTTAGAAGCTCAGAAGGAGAATATTTTATGGCCAATCAGGGACGGCTATCCCAAAATAGGGGGCTTATGGTTTTGCATCTGAGGGAAGTGTTTTTCACTAAAGATGGCTGGGCTGTTGTTTCTCCTGAAAGATATGCAGGCACAACAAAAGGGATAGTCGATGAAAAGGATATCTCCGGCAACTGGGAGCTTATTCATCTTGCCGAGCAACCTGACGAGAGGGGTGGGGTAGAATTATGGAGTGACAAACTGAATACTGTAGGCTGGAATCACTCATTCCTTATGCAACTAAACCAAAACGGCAAGAGCGATATAGCAGAAGAGTGGTCTTTTTCCAAAAAGGATCAAATGCTGACACTAAATATCAATGGAATAACCATTACTAACTTATATGTCTTCAGAGGCCACGACTGGGAAAATAGTAGCGAAACCTTGCTGTTTACAGGCTTAGATAGTGATGGACGTACGGTGTGGGGGAAGAAGGTGGAATAAAGCTGTTTCTCTTTCATCTTAATCTATATCAATGTTCGGATTGCCATTCATCATATCTCTATCTTCTTGTCAACCATGAATAGTGCCAAGAGCAAATAAAGCGAAGATGCAGGGATTACATTTAAAGTAGAGTTGAAAAGTTGCAATCCCCCTGCATATATTCTTCACATTATTCTGATTTCAATGAATCAACAGGGTTGGCGGTGGCGGCACGCCAGCTTTGTCAACTTACGGTAGCAATAATAATCGTTAAGATGGTCAATCCACTTGCTAAAAATACCCATTCACTGATTGGTGTTTTAAAGGCAAAATTATCAAGCCACTTGCTTACGATATATATTGAAGTGGGTATTGCCAGCGTGAAGCTTAACGCATATATTTTAAAATACATACTGTTGAACAACCACAATATCTCGTGAATGTCTGACCCAAGTACTTTTCGGATTCCTATCTCTTTTTTCCGGTATTCACACTCAAACATCACAAGTCCAAAAACCCCTACAATAGAAATGATAATCGCCAATAGGCTGAAACTCCCGATTGTTTTTTGTGTGATCAATTCTTTTTGGTAAAGACTATCGAATACCTGGTCATAAAATTCAATTTCGGTAGGAAAAGTGGGTTCTATCTCCGATATGCTTTTCCGGATATGACTTACTATATCATGTATATTGGCTCCGGTACCAATTTTTACATAGGAGTAAGACATTGTCCCCGGATCGTTTATCACAAAAGCTGCGTTTCTGGGCTCCTGACGTAAAGATGCAAATTTGACATTGTCAGTTACACCTAGAATATGTGCATCCAATCCAAAGTGATCTACAAAATCGTTGGGCTTGAGCCCCAATTCATCGCTTAGTTTCTTGTTTGCTATCATCTTCCGTTTGCTATTCCGATAGGTTTCCATAAATATCTCACGATCTTTTGTGTATTTCGTCCAGTCTATTTCATCGTTCCGGCTTGGCGTACTCCCCTCTAACAACGGAATACCCATCACATCCATAAAATTCCATGATACGGCAATATAGAAGAAGTAGGCTTTCTTATCCTTAAAACTGATTGACTCCTGACGGTATTTATCACTTGCTCCGAACTTTTGCTGTGAAAAAGCTACATCTGTGATGTATGGATTGTGCTGTAATCTATTTACATATTCATTCCTATGTTGAGACATAAACTTGGCATCAAGTTCCACCACGGCCACTTGGTCTTTGTCAAAACCCAGTGTATAGTGTTGCATAAATTGATTTTGCTTGTAGATAAAAACTGATACAATAATGAGTATGATAGATATAAGCAATTGAAAACCTATTAGGAAACCACGCAATCTCTTTCCTTTTTTAGATAAACCGAAATTGCCTTTCAATACCAGCGAGGGAGCGTATGAAGTGAGATAATATGCCGGTCGTATGGTTGAGAACACCCCTGCCAAAATAGCGATGAGTCCGGTAATAAGTATTGGTTTGATATTTTCGGTCGGATCAAGGTTGACATCGATAAATGAAAGCAAGTGGCTTGTGTGGATGAGATACAACAATCCAATAGATAATATGTAAGCCGTCAGGCTCATCAATACTCCTTCCACAATCAGTTTTATCCGTAAAGAGGCATCGCTTTCCCCTAATACTTTGCGGGTATTGATACTTCTTATACGGCGTGGTGCCAATGCCATGCTGAAATTCATATAGTTGATCACTGCAATGGCAATAATCAAGATGGCAATAGCGAGCAATGTGTTGAGAGTGGATGAATTGCCACTCTTGACAATAAAGTTGTCCGCAGTTTCATTTCTGAGATAAATCGATTTTAGGGGTGTCAATTTCATTGCCATTCCGGGTTTAAAGCCAACTTTCTCGAAATCGAAAGAGGAATTGAAATTGTTTTCGATTTCATCTGCGTTGTTTTTGTCTTTCAACAGTACGTAGGCGATAAAATTATTTCCCCAACTTTCCATTTCTGAATCCTTGTCGATTGCCGTATAGACACAATTGTTCAACTGTGTGTTCTTCGGAAAATCTTTGTAAACCCCGCCTACCACCAGCTCGGTGATATTATTTTTTGTCCAAATGCTTGATTGATAAGACAAGGTTTGTCCTAATGATGATTCGTTACCAAATAACTTTTTGGCAAGGCTTTGAGGTATAAGTGTACTCTGCTGATCTTCCAGACAGGTCGCACTTCCTTCCACCATCTCAAAACTGAAAATACGTGTAATATCGGGACTACAAGTCATGATAGCTTCTTTATGACCACTCTTTTCTCCGTTTTGAGAGACGGTGAAATACATCTCGCCCAGATACGGCATCAGCACCGCTCCATACTCAATCTGTGGCGAAGACTCAAAGAAAGTTTCGACCAATGGGCGGGGTTGTATAATGCCAAAAATTCCTTGCGTTACATTGTCCACCCGATAAATCCGGTCGGCATTTTTGTGGCAGTGGTCAAAACTATATTCAGATTGAACCTGCATCAGGATAATCATAAAGGCGACAAATGCAGCCGAGAGTCCTAATAGGTTCAAGACACTTGATGTTTTGAATCTGTTAAGGATATGTAGGAAATTCTTTAGGATATTCATATTGCACTATTTTTTATTATTTGAAAATGGACAATTGAAAGCACCACACTTTTGCGTACTGTGCTACTGTGTTTCCAAATCCGGTTTGCCTATTACATCTGCACCTCAGCCACCACTTGTCCGTCAAACAGATTGATGGTGCGGTGTGCAAATGATGCATCGTGTTGCGAGTGCGTAACCATCACTATGGTGGTTCCTTCACGGTTGAGCTCGGTGAGTAAATCCATCACATCCTTACCGTTTTTAGAATCCAGATTACCGGTAGGTTCATCGGCAAGAATGAGTTTGGGGTTGGCAATTACCGCACGGGCAATGGCTACACGCTGTTGCTGTCCGCCCGATAGTTGATTGGGAAAGTGTCCTGCACGGTGACTGATATTCATGCGGCGAAGCACTTCTTCCACTCGTTTTTTGCGTTCCGATGATTTTACTTTGAGATAGGTTAGCGGCAGCTCCACATTTTCAAACACCGTCATCTCTTCTATCAGGTTGAAACTTTGAAACACAAAACCTATTTGACCTTTGCGTGTTTGCGTGCGTTCTTTCTCTCTCAGGTGTCCTACTTCTTTATTATCCAGATAATACTCTCCCTCAGTGGGGTTGTCCAATAATCCGAGAATGTTCAGCAGTGTGGATTTTCCACAACCCGAAGGTCCCATAACGGCTACAAATTCACCCTCTTTTATTTCCATTGCAATGCTGTTGAGTGCAGTGGTTTCGATATCTTCTGTGCGGAATACTTTTTTTAAGTTGTTGATCTTAATCATGATTATAAGTGTTAATTGTTTGTTTTATTCTGATTTTAATGATTCTACGGGATTGGTGGTGGCTGCACGCCAGCTTTGTCCGCTCACGGTCAGTACCACAATTATGAGGACAATGATTCCGGCAAGTGGGAAGACCCACCAATGCAGGGGCGCTTTATAAGCAAAGTTCTCTAACCATTTCATGATGGGGTAATAAGCCATTGGTATTGCAATGATAAATGCAATGCCGAGTTTTAGCAAAACCGTGCAGTTGAGCATTAATAGAATCTCCTTTTCGGTGGATCCGTTGATTTTGCGGATGGCTATTTCTTTTGATTTTGATTTCGAGGAAAATAATATTAATCCATACACTCCCATTACGGCTATCATTACTATGACTAATCCAAAAATAGCAATCAATGAAGCCATGTTGGTTTCGGTTTTGTATTGTTTATCCATCTCTTCATCCAGAAAATGAATTTCAAATGGCTCATTGCTAAACTTTTTCCAGGTGGTTTCGATATAATCCAGACTTCCTTTTATATCATTTCCCGAAAGTTTTATCATAAAAGTGTTGAAATTGTTCCATTGACGAAGAACACCAAAAGCCATTGGTGAGATGCTCTCGTGCAGCGTCTCGAAATTGATGTCTTTGGCTATTGCTTGTATTTTCCCCGGTCCGAATGCATCGAAATCTTTTCCCACAATATCGTTTGTAAATTCATATTCTTTCAGGAATGTTTCATTGAC
>CAYFUQ010000061.1:3599-14442 GCA_964346415.1 uncultured Proteiniphilum sp. | reverse complement strand
TAAAAACAGATGCAAGAAAAATCGGGTTGGTTGCTCATGAATAATACGGGTTAATTTTAAATAGTAAACAATACATAAAAAAAATTGGGATTGTCAATGTTTAAAGACAATCCCAATTTTTTATAAAATATTATCTTAAGCGTTCTTACTCCACAAATGCATGTCTGTAGCCCTTCACTTTGTCCCACGAACCGCGGGTGAAGTCTGGCACTACAACAGGTGCACTGTTGTTGTCCATTGAGATTCTGCCAAGTTCTGCAAGACAGCTCCATTCAGCAAGGTCGTACACATCCATATCAAGTGGTAATCCATTTTGCAAACAGTAAACCAATCTGTAATCCATGATAAAGTCCATACCACCGTGTCCCCCCACTTGTTTTGCCTTTTCCTCAAGCTCAACATGGATTGGGTGTTTGTATTTCTCCATCAATGCTTTTCTAATATCATCAGAAACAAATCCGTGTGAGTTCAAATCTTCGTGATTTGGAGTTACAGACTCATCAACCTGTGAAGCTTCCAAAGCATATCCTTGCGTAGGATATTTGTTAGCAAACCCTTTTGTGCCCGAAAGTTGATACATTCTGCTGTATGGACGTGGCGATGCTACGTCGTGCTGAATATGAATTGTTTTGCCTTTTTCGGTACGAATAATCGTCATAGTATTTTGTCCGTTCTCAAATGCATAAGCTTCTTCTTTCGAAACACCACGCTTCTCAATCAGGTACTCAGGAATATTTACAGGTTTGGTATCCATTGCAACCAGAATGTTCATCTTGTCGCCTCTGTGAATGTCTAATGCCTGACAGGCAGGGCCCATACCGTGTGTGGCATAAACGTCTCCACGGAACTCACGATTGTAAGCCAAGCGCCAGTCTGCTTCATAAGCATCCCAAAAATCTGCAAGATTGTGAATATATGCACCTTCAGCATGAAGCACTTCGCCAAACACACCTTGTTGAGCCATGTTGAGTGTTGTTAACTCGAAGAAGTCATACACACAGTTCTCAAGCATCATACAGTGTTTGCGTGTTCTTTCTGATGTGTCGATCAATTTCCAGATTTCATCCATAGTCATTGCACCCGGCACTTCTACCGCCACGTGTTTACCCTGTTCCATAGCATACAAAGCCATCTCAGCGTGCATCTTCCAGTCTGTTACGATGTAAACTAAGTCGATATCGTCGCGTTCGCACAATTCTTTCCATGCATCATTGCTTCCACTATATCCTGCTGCTTCAGGCAGTTCTGCTTTTGTCAAAATACCCTGAGCTTTTTCTACACGTTCGGGGTGGATATCGCAAAGAGCTTTAATCTCTACTCCCGGAATATGAGTAAAACGCTGCACTGCACCGGGTCCTCTCATGCCTAGTCCAATAAATCCTACTCTCACGGTTTCGATTTTTTTTTTTTTTTATGCAACCATATCCTCCTGGCCGGCCGGTCTGGCAGGAACCTTTGTTTCAATCGGCTGGTAAGAAGTTGCTTGTTCTCCACCATTACATGCTGCAAATAAAATCAGCAATGTAAAAACTAAAAACTTGTTGATTTTTGTCATCATTCTTTCTTTGTTTTTGATAGTTGTTTTCTGTTATATTCAATCTGTTTTAATTAATTGCTATATAGGATATGTCTCTCGTATTGGATCATCATATTGTTCTTGTAATCGTTTAAGCTCTTGCATTAGTTCCGACACAACATTGTCATATTCGGGATTACCAATCAGGTTGTTCATCTCCTGAATATCATTTTTAAGATCATACAATTCCCATGTATCGATATCGTCGTAGAAATGAATTAGCTTATATCGTTCCGTTCTGACTCCGTAATGTCGCTTCACCATATGCTCCGCCGGATATTCATAATAATGATAATAAAGCGATTTTCGCCAATCCTTCGGAGCACTCTTATCCTTTAGTAATGGTGTTAATGACACACCTTGAATATCCTCAGGAATATCCACCCCGGCTATATCCAGCATTGTAGGAGCAAAGTCAATATTTTGCACCATTTCATCGATGTTTCCTTTTCGTTTAAACGACGATGGCATCAACATAACCAATGGTGTGCTAAACGATTCTTCATACATAAATCGTTTGTCAAACCAACCATGCTCACCCATATAAAAACCCTGATCTGATGTGTAAATAATAATAGTATTTTCCAGCATGTTGTTCTCTTCCAGATAATCGAGCACCCTTCCCACATTCAGGTCAAGAGAATGAACCGTTTTGGCATAGTCGGTCATATACCTCTGGTATTTCCACTTCGCAAGCTCCTTCCCTTCCATATTATCAGCATAGTGCTTGTCAATAATGGGTTGGTAGTGTTTGTCCCAGGCATCACGCTGTTCATCTGTCATGCGGGCATACTCACCATGTTCGAAAGCTCCCGACAGTCGGGTAGTTACACCCTCACGAATCATCTTCAGGTCATTTACCATATCCATGTCGTGATTGCTTGCAATACTCATTTCTTGCTGAGCTGCTGCCACTCTGCCCTTATATTCATCAAAGAAATTTTCCGGTAGTTCAAATTCCTTATCCTCATACAGTCCCAGATGAGGCGTGTCAGACATCCAGTTGCGGTGTATCGCCTTGTGATGTAAAAACAGACAGAAAGGCTTCTCTTTGTCACGCTGATTTTCAATCCAATCAAGACTTAGGTCAGTGATTATATTTGTAACATATCCATCATACTTCACATTGCCGTTAGGCGTTATAAAGTCGGGATTGTAGTAGCTCCCTTGTCCCGGGAGAATTTCCCAATGATCAAAATGAGTTGGTTCGCTGTCCAAATGCCATTTTCCTATCATTGCAGTCTTATAGCCTGCACCTTGAAGTAGTTGTTGCACCGTTTGCTGTTCTCCGTCAAAAACAGTAAAGTTATCTAGTTTCCCATTTTTATGGCTGTGTTTTCCTGTCAATAAACATGCCCTGCTTGGCCCTGAGATTGAATTTGCCACAAACGCATTTGAAAATATAACGCCATCGTTCGCTATTCTGTCTAAATTTGGTGTTTCAATATGGCGATTGTCGTAGCTGCTCATCATTTGACGAGTGTGATCGTCGGTCATTATATATATAATGTTAAGCGATTCAGAAGATTTTTGAAGCTCTGATTTGCCGCTACAAGACGAAAGAGTGACAGCACCAATTAATGGCAGTGATATTTTGTGGTAGAAATTACGCATGTCTATTATTGAAATATTTTAATAATAAATGTTTATTGTCAGTATAACTTCCCGTTAGTTGATATTCCAAAGCTTATTCTTGATTAAATGTCTGAGTATTTGTTGCAAAAGAATAAGTGATGCAAAGATATATAAAAAACTGATTTTGAGCTTAAACGACCCTTGGTTTAACAGCATTTAGCAAATGAGATTATTAAAAGTTTTATTTATAAATTAAGTATGATTCAAACCGTTATAATTCACTTGTTGCTGTTGTTCGGACCTTTATCAGAAGTACGATAAACAAAAACGACATTGGTGTTGTTTAATCTAATATTAATATAATGTATAAACCAAAAACTACAATTTATGAAACTAAGAAACTTACTAATCGTATTATTTTTATCAGGTGCTGCTATTTTTTCTACGGCATCTGCCCAAAGCTATAAATCAGCTTTTGGTGTTAGACTGGGTTATGACAATGGATTAACTCTGAAACATTTTGTGGCACATTCAAATGCATTTGAAGGTCTGTTGAGTTTTTCTCCCAATTATTTCCAACTAACAGGACTTTATATTTATCAAAAACCAATGGTTAATGCTCCGGGATTAGATTGGTTTGTTGGACTTGGTGCTCACTTGGGTGGAATCTATGAAAAGCATTACAGTGGTTCAAAAACTCTTGTTGGTGCCGACCTGATTGGTGGACTTGAATACACCTTCCCTTCCGCACCATTCAATGTGTCGCTTGACTGGAAGCCAACTTTCAATTTTTCAAATAGTTACAATGACTATTGGTATGCCGGACTGGCACTCAGTCTGAGATATACTTTCAGATAGTACACTCACCACTGCCGTCAAATAGATTTGACGGCAGTGGTTTTTATATATTTATTTAGTTAAATATTGAACAAAATATTTTGTTGCTTGTTCTAAGCTCATAAAACACATCAAACGGTATCACCGTAAAAAATAAGAAATGAATAAGAGACGAATGCATAGCTGTTGTTGCTGTTGTTGATTAACTACTCAAAGTTTAAATCAGCAATAAACTCTTATTGTACCCCAGGTTTCTTTTCCCATTCATTTACTTTTTTAAAACAACTCCATAATGTTAAACAAGACATTTGAACTTATTGATAAGTTCCAACCCGTCACCCTTCACATTCCTGTAGATAAATGCAGAATGGATGAAGTTGTCGAAACATTAGTTTCGCAAATGTTTCCCTTTGACGAAAAGTTTAAAACAGGTGAAACTAAGTACAAGCTCAAATGCTGTGTAGTAGAGTTGATAGCATCCATTGCAAAACTGACCAATCAGGAATTTGCTGAAAATGTAATTTATCGCTTCTTCGAGAGCTTTCCAGGTATTCGCACACGGCTATATGAAGATGCCGCTTGTTATCTCAAAAACGACCCCGCTGCAAAATCACTGGAAGAAGTCATATTGGCCTATCCCGGCTTCTTTGCTTTATCGGTCCATCGTATTGCACATCAACTGTGTAAGCTCGAAGCTCCGATCAGACCCAGACTATTTGCCGAATATGCACATTCAAAAGTGGGTATTGACATTCACCCGGCTGCAAAGATTGGCAAAAATCTGTTTATGGACCACGGTACGGGCATAGTTATTGGCGAAACAACCGAAATTGGCAACAACGTAAAAATATATCAGGGTGTAACGCTTGGTGCATTATATGTTGAGAAAAGCTTGTCAGACACCAAAAGACATCCTACAATTCAGGATAATGTGGTAATATACGCAAATGCCACAATTCTTGGCGGAGATACAATTATAGGACATGACTCCACCATTGGCGGAGGAGCCTGGATTACTCGTAGTATTATCCCATTTTCACTGGTTTATAATTCTGTGAATGTAAAAATCAAAACAGTAAAAGATTTTGTGCAACCCAACGATTTCGTAATATAAATATTACATATATTCAATTCATAACATTTTAAAGAAAGAAAACAATGAAGTACAACAACATTCTGGAATCGATCGGCAACACACCGCACGTCCGATTGAGTAAACTGTTTCCAAACCATGAAGTTTGGATTAAACTAGAGAAACAAAATCCTGCAGGAAGTATCAAAGACCGTATTGCACTGGCAATGATAGAGGATGCTGAAAAAAAAGGGATACTTAAGCCCGGCAGCACAATCATTGAGCCTACATCGGGCAACACAGGCGTGGGTCTATCTTATGTAGGAGCATTCAAAGGATATAAAGTTATTATAGTAATGCCCGAGCAGATGTCTGTAGAACGTCGTAAGCTAATTTCACTCTTTGGCTCAGAACTGGTACTTACTCCAAGAGAAAAAGGAATGAAGGGTGCCATAGAAAAAGCACAGGAACTGCAAGCAGAGATAGAAAACTCATGGATACCTCAGCAATTTCAAAATCAGGCAAACGTTGAGATACACGCCAAGTCTACTGCTGCTGAAATCATTGCAGATTTTCCCGAAGGCTTTGATTATCTGATAACCGGAGTAGGAACAGGAGGTCATATCACGGGCGTGGGACGTGAATTGAAGAAGAAATTCCCAAATATTCAGGTTATAGCAGTAGAACCTGTTGGTTCACCTGTTATTTCGGGCGGCGATCCCGGTCCTCACACTATTCAGGGGTTGGGTGCAGGATTTATTCCCGGCACTCTCGATATGAATATAATAGATAGTGTAATAAAAGTTGAGAATGCAGATGCAAATAAAAACGCACAGCTTTTGGCACGCACAGAGAGTATTCTTGGTGGTATTTCCACCGGCGCAGCCATTGCAGCAGTAACCCAAAAGGTAGCCGATCTGTCGTCTCCCAAAAGAATTCTAACTTTCAACTACGACACCGGTGAGCGATATCTCTCCGTTGAAGGATTATTTTAAACAGCGATTAAATAGTATTCAAACAGTGTTTAGAGGGTGTGTCACAATGTGATTACACCCTCTTTCTATAATATCTCCTCCAGCACACTTACAGCTGTCTCTACATTGTCAATATCTCTGATTATTACTGAGCGCTTGCCCTTTAGCTCCCTCAATTGACATCTGCGAGGATTAGATTGAATATAATTGAGCAGTTTGTCGAATGAAGAAGAATGATAATAGAGCGACTCTTTGTCTGAAACCAGGAACAAAGTCATTTGCCCCGCTTTCAAAAACAGTTTCTCAATGCTGAGAGACTTAGCCAACCTTCGCAAGCGCACAATACGTATCAACTCTCTTCCTTGTTGAGGAATTTTTCCAAAGCGGTCTTCCAGCCTCTTGGTAAAGTCAAGTATCTCTGTCTCGGTTTCCATACTGTCCAGCTCGCGATATATAGCCACACGCTCAGCATCATTAGGAATATATGTCACAGGAAACATCAACTCCAAATCGCTCTCAACCGGCACATCGTCCACAAATCCGGTCTCTTCTTTAGCAATCCTCTCCTGATCTTTCTCGTAAAGTTCTGTAAACTCATCGCGTCTCAACTCCTGAACAGCCTCGCCCAATATCTTTTGATACGTCTCATAGCCCAAATCAGCTATAAACCCACTCTGCTCTGCACCTAGCAAGTTACCCGCACCGCGTATGTCCAGGTCTTGCATGGCAATGTGCATACCGCTGCCCAGCTCCGAAAAGTTTTCGATAGCCTGCAATCTTCTGCGTGAATCGCTGCTCAGGGTGTAGAGTGGGGGAGCCATCAGATAACAGAAAGCCTTTCGATTGCTACGCCCCACACGTCCTCTTAGCTGGTGCAAGTCACTCAACCCAAAGTTTTGTGCATTCATCACAATCATTGTGTTCACGTTTGGCATGTCAATTCCCGATTCAATAATGGTAGTTGCAATCAGCACATCATACTCCTGATCTATAAAATCTGCAAATATTTTCTCCAGGTCCTTTGGAGGTAACTGCCCGTGGCCCACTGCTATACGTATATCTTTAATCTCTCGTTTCAGCAGCTCCACCATTTCGTAAATATGCTGAATCCGATTGTTTACAATAAAGACCTGACCGTTACGTCCCACTTCATAGTTGATAGCTTCTTTCATCACTTCCACATCAAAAGTATGGACTTCCGTCTGCACAGGATATCTGTTGGGTGGGGGAGTACTTATCATCGACAAGTCTCTCGATCCCATCAGCGAAAACTGCAACGTGCGCGGAATTGGAGTTGCAGTCATAGTCAGTGTGTCTATATTAGTCTTCAGTTGCTTTAGTTTCTCTTTTACCGATACGCCAAACTTCTGCTCCTCATCTATAATGAGCAATCCCAAATCTTTAAAAGCGATATCCTTGCCTACCAGACGATGTGTGCCAATAATAATGTCAATCTCACCCTCCTTCAGTTTGGTGATAATCTCACGCTGCTCTTTGGCTGTGCGTGCCCTGCTCAGGTAATCCACCTTCACAGGAAAGTCTGAAAGTCGTTTGCTAAAAGTCTTGTAATGCTGATTGGCCAGAATGGTGGTAGGCACCATCACCGCTGTCTGCTTCCCATCCACCGAAGCTTTGAAAGCCGCCCTCACGGCAATCTCCGTTTTACCAAAGCCAACATCGCCACACACCAGCCTGTCCATCGGATGATCGCCCTCCATATCAGCCTTAATGTCTTGTGTAGTCTTCAACTGATCGGGGGTGTCTTCATACATAAATGAAGCCTCCAACTCATTTTGCATATAAGAGTCTCTCGAAAATGCAAACCCCTTCTCTTGCTGCCGTTGCGCGTAAAGCTTGATTAAATCACGGGCAATATCCTTTATCTTCGACTTAGTTCTGGCTTTGGTACGCTCCCACGCACCCGAACCCAATTTGTTAAGCTGTGGCGTGTCGCCCTCCTTGCCTTTATACTTTGATATTTTATGTAGTGAGTGAATCGAAACGAAAACAGAATCATTGTTCAGGTATGTCAGTTTTATAACCTCCTGTACCGTACCTGCAATTGGTAGGCGCACCAATCCCGCAAAGCGGCCAATTCCATGGTCCATGTGAACCACAAAGTCGCCTTGCTGCAACTGATTTAGCTCTTTTAGCGAATAAGCAATCTTACCCGACCGCGCTTTGTCCGACTTTAAGCTGTATTTGTGGAAACGCGCAAATATCTGATGATCCGTAAAGCAACAGATCTTCAGTGTGTCGTCCGAAAATCCCTCATGAAGAGTCTTAGAAACAGGTGTAAACTTTATATTATCGCCTCTGTCTTCAAAAATATCAAACAGACGCTGATGCTGCTTGCTGCTGTCGCTCAATATATAAATCTGATAACCATTGTCTATAAACTGAGCAAGCGACTCAGATATCAGCTCAAAATTCTTTTGAAACAGAGGTTGAGGAGCTGTATTAAATTGCAGTGTTGCATCAGGAGTGTCCAATAGTTTGCTATCCAGTCGCAAGTGTTTAAAAGATTGCAGTGAGCGTATAAAGCTATTCTTGTCCATCAGGTCCGGCTTCACCAGATTCTCATCACTGCTTATATCTATACTCAGCTCATCATTATATATACTCTCCACCCTGCTCTCAATCCATCTGATATCCTCTATTCCCACAATAGTATCGGCTGGCAATGCTTCAAACAACGATGCACCTTTATTTTTGTCCTTGCTAAATTCCGGCACAATCCTGATGTTGGTCATCTTCTCCTGCGAGAGTTGCGTCTCCACCTCAAAACTGCGGATTGTTTCCACCTCGTCTCCGAAGAAATCGATACGGTATGGATATTCGTTCGAAAATGAGAACACATCCAGAATACTGCCACGTGTGGCATACTGCCCCGGCTCATACACATAATCCACATACTCAAACCCATAAGAATCCAATACCTCCGACACAAAATCCAAATCCACACGTTCTCCAACAGACAGTTTCAGAGTGCTATCTTTAATCCTTTCCTGAGATACCGTCTTCTCAGCAAGAGCGTCCGGATAAGATATTATAAATATCGGACCCTTTGGATCATGTAATTTACTTAGTACCTCCGTCCTCAATATCTCGTTGGCAGCATCAATTTGGCCAAACTTAGCTGCCTTTTTGTAAGCCGATGGGAAAAAGAGAATATCCTTTGTACCCAATATCTTGGTAATATCGTGATAGAAGTATCCCGCTTTCTCCTGGTCGTTCAGAATAAAAAGGAAACTGCTTGATAGTTTGCTAAAAAGCGAAGCTGATAAGAGAGCATGTGAAGAACCGTGTAGTCCTTTCACTGAGAGGGTTTTCACTTCCCCCATCAGCTTACATGCCGCAGCCACACTGGGATGGCTTTCAAACTTATCGAGTAGTTGTGTAATATCTGTAATGTTCATCATCTAATAACTTGCAAAGTTATAAATAATTCCGGTTAACATAACCTGTTTTTTGATGCTTTACACACTTTTGACAGATTGTAAAATCTTAAAAAAAGCGATGAGTGCAGTTTTATAATGTAGAATATGAGAAAAATGTTATAACTTAGATGAGGAAATGTATAAATAAATTGCAATTATGTCAACTTTTGTTGATCAATTAAAACCATTAGTATTAAATGTCGGATTGGCAGTGCACAATGCAGACTGGAATTGGAAGAACGTTAGCAGTCCTTTTACCAGAATTTATTATGTGACTGAAGGTGAGGCGCAGGTGACGTTATATGGAAAAACACAGATATTGAGCTCAGGAAATTTATACTATATACCTGCATTTACTGTGCATAACTATTCCTGTAATTCCAGCTTCGTTCATTACTATCTCCACCTGTATGAAGATCACGAATCAGGTATTAACTTACTTGATAGCTGGAATTTCCCTATAGAGGTTCCTGGAACAGAATTAGATTTAATCCTGATTCAACGCTTGTGCGCTGTTAATCCACACATGAGTTTGCCTAAATCAGACCCGGCGTCTTACGATAATAGCTCAATACTAAGGCAGAATCTTTTGCGAAATAAGATGAGAGCCATGTGTGACAGGGTTGAGTCACGGGGTATTGTTTACCAGCTTCTTGCACACTTCCTCAAAAGAGCTGTGAAAAAAACTAACTTAAGAGATAGCAGGATTGAGAAGGCTGTATCACATATTAATATCCATATATGTGATACAATCAATCTCGATGACTTGGCAGGTGAGGCATGCTTATCAAAAGATCATTTTATCCGTTTGTTTAAAAAAGAAACAGGTATCACGCCATTAAAATATATCAATCAAAAAAAAATTGAACGAGCTCAGTTAATACTTGTCACAGACGATATGCCGGTCAAAAATGTAGCTATGTCACTTTCATTTGATGATTATTCTTACTTCAACCGTCTCTTTAAAAAGATGACCGGAGTTACACCACAAGAGTATAGAGGTTCTATTTATTGATTTAGGCACTTTAATCCCAAATATCCCTCCAGCTTTTTGCTGACTTCCAGAGGAAAACCTGTCCTTTAATTAGTCTGCTTCCTTTATCAATTTGAGCAATAGATTCCATTTCATTATCAGTTAGCTTATATTCAATAATACTTTTCAGGTTATTATATAACTTATCTTCTTTTACTGAAAATGGAATGGTTATTTGACCGCGTTGCACAGCCCATATTATACATACAACAGCAGGGTGCACTTGTAGTCTCTCTGCTATAGTTACAATAACCGGATCTTCAATATCTACTGTATCTTCCGGAGTCCTGTCCCGCTCAGGACGTTTAGGTGATCCAATTGGACTAAAACCTGTAA
>CAYFUQ010000061.1:0-3499 GCA_964346415.1 uncultured Proteiniphilum sp. | reverse complement strand
TCAAGATTAAGATCATCTAGACTTTGCCTACATGCTTCAGCTACTTCATTGTGTTTGTCATTCCATACTTTTGAAGTAATCCAAAGTTCCTCTCTTGTCACAATCCCATCATCGATAAGTTCTTTTATCACGTTACCTATTTCTTTTTCATTTCCATATACAGATGCACAGTCAATATGTCTGTAACCCATTGTGATAGCCTTTTTCACTGCCTCAGCAATAGTTTGTGCATCATAATTATCAGAGCCAAATGTACCCATCCCAATAACCGGGATTTTGGCGCCATTATACAATGTTTTATACGGTGTTTTTTTATAATTAATTATTTTCATAAAACTGTCAACTCATTTTATTTAATTTCCTCATCAAAAACAATAGCAACCTTTCCACATTTACCTTCCGCCATCAACTTATATGCCTCTGCTGCTTTATCTAAAGTGAAACGGTGAGTGACCAAATCCTCCGGATGTATCTTCCAGCGAACTATTCGTTCCACCAACTCTTCCATTTTCCAAATTGATGTAACCCAGGAGCCATAAATAGTTTTCTGGTCGTGGATTAAATCAGAACTTGGATTAAACTCCATCGTGCCTCCCTCACCAATCATAGCCATCTTACCCCATTTTCGTGTTGCCCTTACACATAACTGACGCCCTAGTGTGTGTCCCGAGCAATCTATTGTTTTCTCAAAACCCCTGTATTGAGTCGTTGCCATAACTTTCTCCAAAACCTCCTTGTCTGAAACAAACACATCATCAGCTAAATTAAGGCTTTTGGCAATATCACAACGTTCTGCCACAGTATCTACTCCAACTATTTTCTCTGCCCCCATTGCTCTTGCAAGCATCAATGCAGCCAGCCCAACGGGACCCAAACCCACAACAAGAACGGCATCATCTCCACCAATCCCAATCTTCTCAAGTCCCTCATACACTGTCCCAAATCCACATGCAATCTGCGCCCCATCGGTATATGTAAGTTCATCAGGAAGTAATACCAAATCCTTTTCTTCAGCAATCATATACTCACTCATGCCTCCATCACGTTGCCAACCGTAGGCAGCCCGCAAATCACTCTGACAGGAAATCATATACCCTCTCCTGCAATCATAGCAGCAACCGCAACCTGAAATATGATAAACAACCACTCGGTCACCTTCTTTAAAACGTCGCATACCTTTTCCGCATTTAATTATTTGTCCTGCAGGTTCATGTCCTGCAATTTTGTTTTGGTATGCCTCGGGACCTTTTCCTAAGTGTTCTCTATATATTGCTCTAATATCACTGCCACATATAGTCGAAGACTTTACTTTTATAAGCACTTCCCCATGACCTGGTTCCGGAAATATCACATCTCTTAGATTAACTGTGCTGTCACCAGGCAGGTATGCTCCTATTGATTTGTAGCTCATATATTTATTAATTTTTTGTGTTATTTATTGATTATGTTATGTCATAATCTGATTCATATTAATCTTACTGAAGCAAAATTTTAAGAGCAAACGAAATTTCATTCGGCCTAACATCATTTGGTAAGTGAACAGCCAAACCTTCATCAGTGCTTTCATAAGCTATTGCATCATTGCTGCCCAACATGGCAACAGATTTTATTGGCTTCTTAATCAAAGAGTCTTTTCCTGCCAATGACTTAATAACTACTTTATTGTCTTTCGGCCAGGCAAGAACGTGTGCATACAATACATCGCCTTTTGTGACAAATCTAATATCTTCAGCACTATATGGCTGGTGTTTGCCCTCGTTGAAACCCTGAGCATGTAGTGGTATAGAAGACTCGGCAACAGGTCCTTCTCCAAATTTTTCCCATACTCTGGTGCCAAATACAGCTTCCTCATTTACTTTCATCCAGCCAGCAATATCTTCCAGTATCTTCTCTTCTTTATTGTCGATGCTACCGTCACCCTTCATTGGCACGCTCAGCAGCAAATTACCATTCTTGCTGATAATATCTACCAACATGTGAACCACTGTTTTCGCTGACTTATACCAATTATTTTTGTAAACATGTTCGTCATAATGCCAATGACCTAAACATGTACAGGTTTGCCATGGCTTATCCTGCATATCATCGGGGACACCTTTTTCAACGTCCCATACAAGTGCGCTTTTCTGCTCTTCTGTCAAGATTTTTGCAAATACAACTGCTTCGTTTTTGCCGTTGTTTTCACTTATACTTTTATTGTAATAATGAGCCACGGCTCTAAGTCCCTGATAGCTCACCGGCCATAGCGGCATGCTTGTGTCATCATAATAGACCATGTCCGGATTATATTTATTTATCATATCTACATTTCGGTTAAAGAAATTCAGTGCATACTCCTCCGATGGAACTGATGCTCCATTTTCCCAACCCCACTGAGCATGAATACTGCCTGTGTTCTCACTGTCTTTGCTGAGCGCATGATTTTGAGCATACAATTCCTGTGGGTCATATCCTTCCCACCAAGTTCCTTTTCCATCCTTTTTTGTTAATTTGCCGTCATAAGGCACATCTTTCATTGCTCCTTCTTTGTCCGATCTTTGTGCGGTTTCGTACCATGTCCATGCATGTGCCGAGTGTATGCTCACTCCAAAACGAAGCCCGTTATTGCGTGCAGCTTTCTCCCATCCCGCTACTATGTCTTTTTTAGGTCCAAGGTTTACTGAGTTCCATGCATGATGCTTGCTGTCCCACAAGTCAAAATTGTCGTGATGATTACCCAAAGTGAAAAAATATTTGGCACCGGCTTTTTTATACAATGACATTAGCTGTTCCGGATCCCAGTTTTCAGCTTTCCAAACATTAATCACATCTTTAAAGCCAAACTCCGAAGGATGACCATAGTTATCTACATGCCATTTGTACTGATTGCTTCCCTCGTCATACATTCCACGAGCATACCAGTCACCTTGTTCCGGTTGGCATTGAGGCCCCCAGTGCGCCCATATTCCAAACTTCACATCCTGAAACCATTCAGGTGCCTGTTCATATTGCATAAGTGACTCCCATGTGGGCTCATACTTTCCTTCCATCATAGATTCATTCAGCGGTGTGGCACAGGATACTAAGAGGCTTAACGATAAAATAACAGAAAATAAACTTTTAATTGATTTCATTATTTATATTATTGAGTTAAAGTTGATAATTATGCAAATTTACTGATTTCAGTAAACATGCTATTTGAAAATATCGACTTTAAAGTAGATTATATCGATTTGATACGAATACATATGTGTTAATTATGACACCACTAGCCTTTTATTAGTACTATATCGACATCTGTATTTAATTTTTAATTACAAGCTTAGATTATTGTTTTTTCCACACATCATATCGTTTCTTATAAGGTGCAGGGCGCAACCATACTGAGTTATAGTGTTTTCGCATAATATGATAAACAAAATATATAATAAAGTCCTTTCAATCGATGTTTAAAAAATTGTTATCTTTGTCCCTCAAAACTATACTGTTTATGACAAAAAATATAAAGTTCACCCCCGAT
>CAYFUQ010000060.1:9685-15030 GCA_964346415.1 uncultured Proteiniphilum sp. | reverse complement strand
TAGAAATAAAAGGACTTAGCAAAAGCATTGATGGTCAAGTATTATTTAAAGATCTGAACCTAAATGTGGAAAAAGAAGATAAAATAGTATTTCTCAGCAGAGACCCCCGTGCCATGACTGCGTTATTTCAAATTATCAATGGCGAAGAAAAGCCTGATGCCGGAACCTATCAATGGGGACAGACCATCACAAGCGCCTATCTTCCTTTAGATAACTCACAGTTTTTTAATTCAGACTACAACTTGATTGAATGGTTAAGTCAGTTTTCAAATGACACAAACGAAATTTACATCAAAGGATTCCTTGGCCGTATGCTTTTCTCTAACGATGAGCTGTTGAAGAAAGTAAGTGTTTTGTCGGGAGGTGAGAAAATGCGTTGTATGATTTCTCGTATGATGTTGAAAGACCCCAACACGTTAATTTTGGATACGCCAACCAATCACCTTGACTTGGAGTCTATTCAAGCATTTAATAATACTTTGAAGACTTATAAAGGAAATGTTTTGTTTTCAAGCCATGACCACGAGTTCATCCAAACGGTTGCCAACCGCATTATTGAACTGACTCCAAATGGTATTATAGACAAAATCATGGATTATGACGACTACATTACAGATTCAACGGTTGCCAGTCTGAGGGAAAAGATGTATTGATTCCTTCGCAAAGCCCGCAGCCAGTTAGCTTCTATGAGGTACTTTCCGCCATTGTTCTCACCAATACCTAAGGAAATATTTACAACAAAAAACACGATTAACAAAAAGACACAACTATGTGAATTATCTCAAATACAAGAAGCCGATTAATCACAATAAGCCCATTTGCTGTCACTTATAAAAACATCAACAAACATTAAATAGTCAAAAAAGGGCAAAAACCTCCAAACCAACAAGATTAATTGTAGAATTACGTACGCTTTGCTATCGGCCAACATGTTTATTTGTAGGTTTACACACAATTTGGATACTTCTAACTCAATAAATAGCAACAAAACATACGATTTGGAAGTAACACATACATTAGAGCACACCGTCATTAACATTCAGCAACACAAAAACATCATGAAAGTAACAAAAATTAGTGTAAATCTTTTTCTCAACACCATAGAGCATAGCAAAAGGTACGCCCGGCTACCATTTATCATGTTGTTCAGCAGGTTTTGAAATATTCGGGAGTGAAAAACTTAAATTAATCGTCCAAAAGTTAACCATTAAGCAACATCATCTTAAATAAACATAACAAATAAGTGTACTTGATCACCAACTACGCCCATAAAGCACACAAAAGCATACAGAAAACCTGCTGTATAACATGTTTGCCGGGGCAAAACGAATGTAATTCTATGCTCTATCATATTAAACGATAGCAAAACGGATGTTTTTCCGGGATTAATCTTGTTGGTCGATAGGTAAGCGGACTCTTTTTCGCTATTAATTATGTTAGCCTATAGATAAGCGGACGATTTTCATCGAGAAAGACATTCTTATATAAGATAATCACATTAATAAAAAGGCGATACCGAATATTTCGATATCGCCTTTTTGTATATTTTGAGCAATAAGGATATTTATTTCTTCACCTTATCACCATCGTATCCCCACTTCAGGTACACACTACCCCATGAGAATCCTGCACCGAAGGCAGTAAGGATAATGTTATCACCTTTCTTTAATCGGTCTTCCCACTCCCACAAACACAATGGAATAGTAGCAGCACTGGTATTGCCAAACTTTTGAATATTGATCATAACCTTTTCTGGTGCAACACCTGCTCGCGAAACGGCAGCATCAATGATTCGAATATTAGCCTGATGCGGAACAAACCAATCAACATCCTCAGCGGATAAATTATTTTGCTTCATGATGTCTACAGAAACCTGCGACATTCTTGTCACTGCATATTTATATACAGTCTGTCCTTCCTGATAAACAGTGTGCTCATTGTTTTCAACTGTATCAACCGAAGCCGGATATTTACTGCCGCCCGCCTTCATATGTAGCGGAGCATAGCCTACCCCATCAGTTTTAAGAATAGTATCCATAACACCATACTCTTCTTCTGTAGGCTCTAGCATCACTGCACCGCAACCATCACCAAACAAAGGACATGTTGTACGATCAGTGTAATTAGTAACAGAAGACATTTTATCTCCTGCCATAAGAATTACTTTCTTATATTTCCCTGTTTTTATAAAACTGCTGCACACTTCAAGTCCGAAAAGGAAACCTGAACATGCAACTTCCATATCAAAACAAAATGCGTTTTTGATACCACAATTTTCGGCAACAATCGAAGCCGATGACGGAAATGGATGATCGGGAGTTGAAGTTGCGAACACTACCGCATCTACCTCTTCCGGCTTAGTATTAGTTTTCTCAAGCAAATCCTTAACGGCATTAGTGCCAAGAACCGAAATACCCATTCCCTCTCCTTTAAGAATTCTCCTCTCCTTGATACCCACTCTGGACATAATCCACTCGTCAGTTGTATCAACCATTCGGGCAAGTTCTTCGTTGGTCAGAATATAATCCGGGACACTTGCTGAAATACCGGTTATTAGCGCATTGATTTTTGTCATTATAAAAAAGTTTATATAAAAAAGCCCTGAAAAGAAAAATGTCTTTTCAGGGCAATATTTATTAGTAAGGTTTTAGGTAAATTATTGTGCTAATTCTTCGATTGCCAATTTACCTCTGTAGTGTCCGCATTCACCACAAACGGTGTGGTAAACATGCCATGCTCCACAATTTGAACATACAGCCAATGTTGGCATTTTTGCATGATCGTGAGCTCTTCTTGTTCTTGTTCTCTGTTTCGATTGTCTTCTTTTTGGAGTTGCCATTTCTATATTATTTTTTTAATTGTTTATTATTAATTATTTTCAAATGATAGTCCTTTCAATGCATCCCATCTTGGGTCAGTGTCTGTAATATCATCATCCATATCATCATTGTTCAAATCAGTATCATCTTCCTCGTTGTCATCATCCTCATCATCTTTACTTACAGCCTGATGCTTGCGAAACTTCGCAACAACAGCCTTATTGCACTTTCCCGGTTCGTGATAGTGTTTTATAGGAATATTCAACACTATAAATTCATACAGGAACCATGCAATATTGATTTCTCCTTCCTCTTCAGGGATGATGATAACCTCGTCGCTTTCTTCATAATACTCAGGTCCAAACTTTACTATAAGACGATTTTCAGAATCTATTTCCTGTTCCATTTCGTCCAGACAACGAGTACAGGGAATTCTGACAACACCTTTAATTCTAAAGTTGAACTCATGGGTTGAGCCTGTCTTTATAACAGAAACATCAGCCTTTAGATTTCCTTTTCTTATTTCATCACCATCAATATTCTCAAAGAACTTATTGTCAAGGTCAAACTCAAATTCATGTAAGCCTTGCGTTAGTTTTATTAGCTGAATATTGTATATACTAAACTTTGCCATTTTTCCCAAAAAAATAAAGCGGTGCAAAGATAGTGATTTTTTTCTTCACACCGCTGTTTTTCTATTATAATTTCAATACTGTAGCAAATATGCTACGCTTTATACTCTTCTGCTGCGCTCAAAACAATTTCTTGCATCTTGTCAAAGTTATCTTCTAAACTTTGTAAGAATTTAAATTGAGCCTTAGAGCGGATTAAGTTATGATTACCATACGCAATCTTGTAATAGGTATCACCATCTATATAATCTGTAAGAAAGCGAACGGTCTGCATATAAGTCAATAGTTTTGCACCAAAAGCAAGATTTTCAATTTCTACATCTGTAAGAAATGATGCGGCATTTTCAAGATAGCCTTTGGTATAAGCTTCAAAAATATCCAAATCAAGCTCAACGTTATTCAGATCTTTATCATCTTCGGCTCCCTTGTTTGCACCGGTACGAATAAAATCTCCAAAGTCTGAAAGTACATATCCTGGCATCACTGTATCCAGGTCAACCACACAAAGTACATTGCCATCATTATCAAAAAGAATATTATTAACCTTGGTGTCACAATGATTTGTGCGCTTCACCAATTTACCTTCACGATGCATACGTTCTGCTTTACACATATCATCGGCACGGTCCTCTATTTCATTTATCAAATCATTAACCTCTAACACTCGCCCTACTCTGTTAGCTCTGACAGATTGACGAAATGTATCGAGCCTTGACTCAATATTATGAAAGTTTGGAATAGTTTCAAACAAAGGCCCATTTGGCAAATCGGCCAACATTTTCTGAAAATCACCAAATGCCAATCCTGCTCTGCGTGCCAATTCAGGGTTTATTTCTTCAAAGCTCTTGCTGTCTTTAATAAAATCCATCATACGCCAGTAGTTATCATCTTCGTCCTGATAAAACAATTTACCCTCTTTTGTGGGAACCAAAGTAAGTACCTTACGGTCAATGTCCAATACTCCTGCATCAGTAAGCTTTTGGCGTATGTGCATAGTCACACGCATAATGTTCTTTTGGAGTTCAGCCACATTCTTGAAAATATCATGATTGATACGTTGCAAAACGTACTCATCATCACCCGCTTTAACTCTATATGAATCGTTAATGTGGCCTTTTCCAAGAGGTTTTATTTCAAGATCAGTTTGTTGATTAATGAAGTTACCTACAATTTCTCTTAAGTGATTTGTTTCGTGCATAATGTATATTAATATGTGTTTATTGAATTATTCCAGTTCAAGGGTTCCAAAAAACTGTGGAACATGAAAGTTGGGCTTAGGTAAATCAATAGGATTCCAGCTGATAAAATGAGGCTCGGGAGTTTCATCGCCACACTTGTAGAAGTTTGCTTTTATAGTCTTTCCGCCTAATGACTCCGAGTCGGAGTATCCCATTACCTTTTTAGGTATCTCCAGATACATAGTCCAGTCACAAAGCTGTCTGCCATTTTCAAACCTTTGATTAATGGTTGAGAATCGCTCTACAATTTGCAACAACTCATCAGGCAATCTCTCTGATATCTCTCTTGTTTGATGATGTGCAGCAAGCAGTACACCAAGAATGTTGCACTCAAAGTTTCGATAAGAAGTTTCTCCTTCATGTTGCATAAAAAACTCCACACAACTATCTTCCCATACCGAACCAAAATCCTCAGTATTGGCAGCCCTTACCAGTTCACCGGTGACACTGTAATGGAGAAACAGTTTTTCTCCGTCGTGAGCCACTCTTAAAGTCACAGGCAGCAGCTTAGGAAAATCATCCTCCCAGTTAACCTGGCTTATCTCAGCTTTAGCTCCCGCTTCCACCAGAAGCTCTATTTTATCAAATACCGTTTCACATTGTGATATCGGCTGCTTGGGTACAAAAAGTTTTTTCATGCGAATATAGTTTTTCAA
>CAYFUQ010000060.1:4897-9585 GCA_964346415.1 uncultured Proteiniphilum sp. | reverse complement strand
ACGGCAAAAGGAACAATATAATCTTTCTTGCCCGATGACACAGGAGCGATAAAATCACTTAAACTAATATATTCATTTTTCCGATTTTGTTTTTGCTGACGCAACATTGGAATTTCTATTCCTTCCGAAACAATATTATCACCATCACTATTAGCTTCAAATATACCAAATACAGCCTGAACCGGCTTCAGATTATCTTTCACCAACATGTCAAGCAGCTCCATCGCATCGTCATACAGCTTGATTGCCTCACGCGCTCTATCCTGCTCTTCTTCTCGGAAACCCGCACACCATTTGTTACGACTCTCCTCATCACGACCTATGGTCGATATGGAACCAAACTTGGCAGAGATATTCCATCCATGATAGAAGAACTTCCAGTCAAAGTAGGGAATCAACTCCTCAACAGATACATCTCTAATCACTTTCCTGCCAATCATATTGGGTGTCACAGGTTCATAACTGTTCCAATCGATAACATATGGATTACTTCTGGCTTCTTCCAGTGAAACAAAGTCAATTTTCTTTTCCTCATTATTGTCACGAAGCTCAGCATATTCTTCTCTTACCTTGGCAACATATTCATCTTTGGCCGTTTTGCTCATAAGATTGGCAACAGCACCCGGGCTTTGCGAAGCATCTTTCACGTACACCACAGGGCCTCTTCTATATTTTGGATCAATCTTTATTGCAGTATGCAATTTCGAAGTCGTTGCTCCACCAATAAGTAGCGGCAATGAGAATCCACCTTCTTCCAGTGCCTCAGCAACACCGGCCATCTCCTCAAGCGACGGAGTAATCAATCCGCTCAACCCTACAATATCCGGTTTTTCAGTGCGAATAGTCTCCAATATTTTTTCCGTGGGAGTCATCACTCCCAGGTCAATTATATCATAATTATTACATGAAAGAATAATCGACACAATATTCTTACCAATATCATGAACGTCACCTTTCACAGTTGCCAGAACAATCTTTCCTGCCTTCTTGGCATTCCCCGACTTCTCAGCCTCAAGAACCGGCTGCAAAATCGCAACGGCACGCTTCATGGTTCGCGCAGCCTTCACCACCTGAGGCAAAAACATTTTACCAGAGCCAAAAAGGTCACCAACAACGTTCATACCATCCATAAGTGGTTTATCAATAATATCCACCGCACTTGGATATACAGTAAGTGCCTCAGCTATATCCTCATCCATATAATCACTGATTCCTTTCACCAATGCATGACTCAATCTCTCATCAAGAGACAGCGTACGCCACTCCTGAACTTTCTCTTCCACCTCTTCCGAAGCATTTCCTTTAAGACTGTTAGCATAATCCATCATTCGTTCAGTGGCATCATCACGTCTGTTAAAGATAATATCTTCAGCCAATTCTCGTACATCATCAGGAATATCATCATAAATCAGAGACTCCGCAGAGTTAACAATACCCATATCCATTCCGGCCTGTATGGCGCTATACAAAAACACAGAGTGCATCACTTCACGCACATAATTATTGCCGCGAAACGAAAACGAAAGATTGCTCACTCCCCCACTCACCTTAGCTCCCGGCAAGTTGGCTTTTATCCACTTCACAGTTTCAATAAAGTCTATCGCATAGTTCTTATGCTCTTCGATACCTGTGGCAATAGCCAGTATATTGGGGTCAAAAATTATATCCTGCGGATTAAAATGATGCTTCACAAGCAAGTCATAAGCTCTTTTGCAAATCTCAATTCTGCGCTCATAAGTGTCAGCCTGACCTGTCTCGTCAAAAGCCATCACCACCACTGCTGCACCGTAAGATCTTACTTTTTCAGCCTGCTCCAAAAACTCCTCTTCACCATTTTTCAACGAAATAGAGTTTACCACACTCTTACCCTGCGTGCACTTCAATCCCGCCTCAATAACTTCCCATTTCGACGAGTCAATCATAATTGGCACACGCGACACATCCGGATCGGAAGCCAGCAGATTAAGGAAATTGGTCATCTCCTCCACCCCGTCCAGCAAACCATCGTCCATATTTATATCTATAATCTGTGCGCCATCTTCTACTTGTTGCTGTGCAATTTGCAAAGCCTCCTCGTAGTTTTTCTCTTGTATCAAACGAAGAAATCTGCGCGAACCTGCCACATTACATCGCTCACCGATATTCACAAAGTTCAGTTCGGGCGTCAGCGCAAACTGCTCCAATCCCGACAGTCTCATCAGGTCAGGCTGTTTCTTAGGCATAGGTGGTTTCACATTCTCCACCATGGCAGAGTACTTAGCAATATGCTCAGGCGTTGTGCCGCAACAACCACCAATTATATTCACCAATCCCTCATCTACAAACTCCTGCATCTGAGATGCCATCAACTCCGGTGTTTCATCATATTCACCCAACTGATTAGGCAATCCGGCATTTGGATACACACTCAGATAAAATGGAGAAATACGACTCAACTCCTTCATATATGGCTTCAAATCTGAAGCACCAAACGAACAGTTCAATCCAACAGAAAGCAAATTGGCATGACTCACAGAAGTGAGAAAAGCGTCAATAGTCTGTCCCGAAAGCGTTCTTCCCGCCTTATCAGTAACCGTAACAGAAAGTGATACAGGTACCCTTCGTCCCAGCTTCTTAAATACCTCCTCAGCTGCAAATATAGCAGCCTTAGAGTTGAGCGTATCAAATATTGTTTCAATCAAAATCAAATCCACACCATTCTCCACCAAAGCTTCAATCTGTTCAATGTAGGAGTTCTTCATATCATCGAAGCTAACCGCACGATACATCGGATTTTCCACCTTCGGACTCATCGACGTAGTTTTATTTGTAGGACCCACGGCACCTGCCACAAATCTTGGCTTGTCAGGTGTCTTTCTGGTAAAGTAGTCAGCAGCTCTGCGTGCAATTTGTGCTGCAGATGCATTTATTTCTCTCACATGCTCCACCATACCATAATCCTCCATCGAAATAGATGTGGCATTAAAAGTGTTGGTTTCAATTATATCCGAACCTGCTTCAAGATAAGCACGATGAATTTCTTCAATGATATGAGGTTGCGTTACCGACAGCAAGTCATTGTTACCTTTTTGCAACTTTTCCACATCTTTGAATTGAGTGCCTCGGTAATCCTCTTCTTTTAGACGATATTTTTGTATCATTGTTCCCATTGCACCATCTAAAATAAGGATGCGGGATTTCAAAATTTCTTTTAACATTGGAATTGGTTTATTATGCAATTGGATGCATACTTATTAAAATATTAAACACCTAAAACAACCCTGATTCGGGTTTTACACACTCATTCTTATATAAATAGGTATGAGTGATATTATTTCTTAAACATTCTGTCCATCGAACGTTTGTCTTCTTTTTCACGCAGCGACTGTCGCTTGTCATACTGTTTCTTACCTTTCGCGACGGCTATCACCAACTTTGCCAAACCCTTATCGCTAATAAACAAACGTGTGGGGACAATTGTGAAGCCCGTCACCAAAGTAGCACGCTGTATCTTGCGCAGCTCGGTCTTGTTCAGCAATAGTTTTCTGTCGCGACGCGCCTGATGGTTATTGTAAGTACCATAAAAATATTCAGTGATATGCATATTTTTCACCCACAACTCACCTCTTTCAAACACACAAAAAGTATCTACCAGGCTGGCCTTTCCCAGTCTGATTGATTTTATCTCCGTACCGGTCAGTACAATACCGGCAGTATATGTTTCCAGTAGCTCATAATCAAATGAAGCTCTACGATTTCTTATATTTACAGGGGCTTGTTTCATTATTTTATTTCAATTAATTAGCCGCAAACAGACATCTAAACCAACAACGACAACAAAAAGTTTATCGCAAAGGGAGAAAAGACAATTGCAGCAGCCGATACAAGTATAAACTTTGTTCGGTATTGTTCAGGGATATTCAAAAAAACATTCACCCCATAAAAGACCAGATAAAAACTATAAACCACAAACAGCCATAAGAGTTCAAATCCCGGCAAAAGCGGCATTACAAAGTATAGCAGATAAACCACAATGGAAGAATAACCTACAAACTGCTGCACAAGCTCGTTCTCACGAATCTGTTCATACTTAAGGTACATCACACCCACAATGTATGAAGCGATATAAAATCCTCCAAACAATGATACAATCACTACAATCACCTCCTTCAGCGCATTGTTGAGATCTGCCGCCGGCCCCATCCACATGGCACCCGCAAAAGTAGTTATCGAAATAGCTCCAAAAATAGGGTAAAGAAAATTATTCAAAAAGTCTTGATGACTCCTTTGCCTCCCGGCAATCTCTACCCACCCTTTGTCAGGCGTTATTATCAGTTTTAAATAGAGTTGAATGATACTTTTGAGCATCTTTTATTATTTAGATATACAAAAATAGATGAAAATCATAGTATTACCAAGACTAAGTCATAAAAATCAGGTTCTATACATATGATTAAAAGAATTGAGATACAAAAAGCCAACAAATATCTTTATATCTAATTGATAATTTTTATCTTTGCCTCGCTATCACACTATCAATCGTTACTACATAAAATACTATAGCTAATGAAACATCACAAACAAAATCGAGAAACATTTAAACACCATTTAAACAGTGTTCAAACAGATGCTACAGAGAGGCAACCCAGTTACACAAGTATCTTTAGAGCTATTAAACGGAACAATGCTTTAACATCCCTCTTGCTCGG
>CAYFUQ010000060.1:0-4887 GCA_964346415.1 uncultured Proteiniphilum sp. | reverse complement strand
AGATTACTTGCTTATAGTACTATCTCTCACGTAGGGTTTATGCTTTTAGCTTTAATCCCACTGTTCCAGTCCTGTCAGTTCGACAGCGATGCAGAGAACTTTGTTGAGTTGCAGAAACCCGCAGAGCAAATCGACATCATGATTAATCTTTACGGTCTCAATCCCGAAGAGATTATATACGTACCACTCTCCAGCTCTTTTCATTATCAGATTGATGCTGACGGCCGAGAGTTGCTCGACATTCAGTTTTTCTTAGACGGTGTAAAACTGACTCAATACGTAAGTAAGGAAAGTGTATATCTTGAAAATGGAGCATACGACAACCTTATTCACGACCTAACAGTAATCGTAGCTTTTAAAACCAATACAGGTAGCCTTGCCGAAAGCTTAGGTCTCGAAGCCTATTTAGGAGCACACGAATTTAAGATTAAGTTCCTGCCGGAAGAGTCTCAGCTAAATTTGCGACACACTACCGATGAAGATGGTTATCTCGTGCTAGAATGGGATAAACCTACAGGTTACGAAGTTAGCTCTTATGATGTTGTTGAAAGACTAAGCGATGGCACCGGTAAAACTATCAAACATATCGAAGATCCAAACGAAACAAGCATCACTATTAAAGACTATGTTTACGGAAGCAAGAGATATGACCTAGTAGCCTACATTCCAAATAGCCGCGAAATATTTTCGGGAGAAGACATCACCATTTGGTCACAGACAATAACCGACAACGATATTACTCTGCGACGCTCCTCTGCCAAACAGGTCAAAGTTGCATGGGTAAATAAAAACCCTTATCCCGCAAGATATGTATTGGAAGTAGAAGGGAACGAACCTGTCTTTGTAGAAAAAGGCAAAAGCGAAGCCATTGTAACAGTGGGTAATTTTCCGTCAAGACATTTGCGTTTTAAGTTATATGTTATTCCGGAATCAGCAGACCCCAAAGATTATAAAACTTTAGTTTACAACTACAATATTGCAGAATTCTTTATCAGCGACAACACAATGTTCAATGTTTCAAAAGCCGGAGTTACGCACAACAATATGATACTCCAGTTGCAAAACAACACAGTAAACAGCTACAGCCTGCCCGACATGCTTTTTGTTCACAGCGCCAATCATAACCTGGCAATACACTCAAGAGCTTTAATCAGGGCAAATAATAATGGAATGATTGCAATTAACGATGTCGACTATAGGATTCACATCTATTCCGATTATTTGCTGACAGAAAAAATCAATGATATTAAATTATTCCATGATGATTTTCAAATTACAGATAATGGAATACTAATGTTTACGCATGACAATGGGAAGCAGTTGCGACTTTACGATATTAATACAGGACAACAGCTTTACAACAAGAAATGGGAATCTGAGCGTCAATTTGCTACAGTTAATATCAAAGCCAACATTTCAGCCGACGGTAAATATGTGTTGGTATATTGCAAAGATTTCACGTTTGAAAGCGACGAAGATTTATGGATTGAAATCTATGAAACAGGTGACGATTATTCTCTCATCTTGACGAAAAAAATAGATATTGAAGAGATAGAGTCAGTATTCTTTAATCCTACTAATAACAACGAGATTGTTATAAAAAACGACAATGATGAGTTTTCAATAATGAATTTAACCACCAAAGAGAAAAAGGCTTTTGATGGCAGATTGGTTTATATCGACCAGTTTACGGGCAATTTAGCTTATATAGAGAACCACCATAGCAATAATCCTAACATCATTATTCTTGACAAGACCTATGAAAATAAAATATTCAATATGGAATTGTCGGAACCAATATGGGAATCAGTTACGCCCTATATTTTCAACAATCTGTTTGTTTATAACGCCATGTATATTAACCTATCATTATTAGAAGAATGGAAACAATAAAAAAACAAATCATACTGCTTGCGCTCATGATGAGCATCACCATCACAGCTGCAGCACAATTCAACGTATCTTATTCGGCAGGATACGGCACATACGAAATGGGCGACATGAGCAATATGCTCGAGCAATCGCTTTCTGCAATCAGAGGACAAATGCCCGATGGACTAAAAATAACCGACAACTTCCCAGGCTATATAACACACAATATAGATTTAGCCTACCGACTCAACAGACATGAGTTTGGGCTAAAAGGGAGCTATTTCTCAACAGGCGGAAAGATAGCATACGCTGATTACTCCGGTCGCTATCACGAAAAGTTACTTCTCGATGCTTACCGTGTAGGCTTGATGTACCGATTCCACTTTTTCAAACTAAGCAACATCTTCTCATTGTATGGCGAACTGTCACCCGGAATCACCTTCTCAAGCTTAGACTACGATGTGCTCCTTGAACTGCCCGACTACGAGGTAAAAGAGACCGACCCTGGTGCAGAACTTGGCACCATCAAATCAGGTTATAGCATACTACCAATGATTGGCGCACAATTTCATCCCATCCGTCACCTGTACTTCCAGGCAGGCGTTGGCTACGATGTGGAATTTGGAGCGAAGCTCAACAAAAACAAAAACCTGAGTGCCGAATGGTCGGGACTCAGGCTACAGCTTGGAGTCGGGCTCACACTCTGAAATTACTTACAAGAAGAAATTAAATATTTATCACTACACCGGGTTTGCAGCAAACTGTTGCAAACCCGGTGTTCATTTTATGACGCAATATAGCTGTCAGCTTCAAGCCCCTGCAACAATATACGTTAATTAGTTATCCATTATCAGAACCATATCCCACATTATTTGTTATAGGGGTGTAATTCGGTATGCACTTTTGCCACCGAACAAATATTAATCACAGCAAAAAACTCTACCCTACTGCTTATCACAGCAAGCAGAAAGGGTATATCTATTTTTAGAACAATGTTCAAAAATAAGCCTATAAGCGAATCTATAACAAACAGGACGGACAAAGAACCGTCCTCTACTCAAAAAGAATATATGATTTTCGAAGATTTTAATCCCATCGAAGATAAGACATTTCGTATTATCGACAACGATGGAAAGGTTATCAACCAAAAGTACATGCCCAAAATCGACAGAGAGCTTATTACAGAAGCATACAAAAAGATGCTTTTCGCTCGCACTGCCGACCTGATGGCAGTATCCTACCAGCGTCAGGGACGTATGTACACTTATCCGCCTATTATCGGCAAAGAGGCTATACAGACAGCCGCTGGCTATATCATTCGCCCGCAAGACTGGCTGGTACCAGCCTTTCGCGAGGTCCCTCTGATGATGGACAAAGGAGTATCCCTTAAAGAGGTTTTTCTTTACTACATGGGCAACGAAGAAGGCAGTAACTTTCAAAACGCAGAGCGCGTATTGCCAATTAGTGTACCCATCGGATCGCAGATATTGCAGGCAGCCGGTTTGGGATATGCAGTAAAATATCAACAGAAAGACGAAGCGGTATTCACATACATTGGTGATGGAGGCACTTCGGAAGGTGACTTCAGCGAAGGGCTCAACTTCGCCGCCGTGTGGAAAGCACCGGTAATATTCACCATCCAAAACAATCAGTATGCTATTTCAACTCCAATCGAAAAGCAAACCAAATCAATCAATCTTGCAGTCAAATCAGTGGCATTCGGCATGCCGGGCATCAAGGTAGACGGTAACGATTTCTTTGCCATGTATGCAGCTTACGAAGCAGCGCACAAGTATGTGCTGGAAGGCAATGGTCCCGTGCTGATAGAAGCTTACACCTATCGCATAGGCGCGCACACTACCTCTGACGACCCCAGCAAGTACAGAACAAAAGAAGAAGAACAGCAATGGGCTAAAACAGATCCACTCCCAAGGATGAAGAAATATATGGAATCCAACGGATTTGCTATCGAAAACGAGGAGGAATTGGTTGAGCAGTTCAAAGAAGAGGTTGACAAAGAGTTTACTGCAGCAGAAAACTTCAGGCCCTACGAACTGGACGAAGTGTTCAAATACATGTACACCGAGATGCCCGACGAACTGAAGAGACAAAAAGATGAATACGAACAATTCTTAAACTGGAGAAACAACAGAAAATGAGTGTAATGAATATGGTGCAGGCACTCAATAATGCATTTGACATTAAGCTTGCAGAAGATAAAAATATAGTAATGTATGGCGAAGACGTAGGCGTTGAAGGCGGCGTGTTTCGCGTCACCGAAGGGCTACACCAGAAATATGGTGAAGAACGTGTGTTTGACTCCCCTCTTGCCGAATCAGCAATTGTAGGTACCGGACTTGGTATGGCCATTGCAGGGCTTCGCCCCGTTGTGGAACTTCAGTTCGATGGTTTCACCTATCCTGCTTTCAATCAGATTATCTCCAACGTGTCACGCATGCACAACCGCACACGCGGCAGACTAAAAGTACCAATGGTTATCCGTTTCCCTTACGGAGGTGGTATCAATGCCATTGAGCACCACTCCGAAAGCCCCGAGGCACTCTATGCTCATATTCCGGGACTAAAGGTAGTGGTTCCCTCCACCCCCTACGATGCAAAAGGCCTGATGATATCAGCCATAGAAAGCGACGACCCCATCATATTTATGGAGCCCAAACGCATTTATCGGGCTATTAAGCAGGAAGTACCAGAAGAGAAGTTTTCAATTCCAATCGGTAAAGCAAAAGTGCTGAGCGAAGGAACCGATGTCACCATCGTTGCCTTTGGCGCAATGATCAGAGAAGCTCAAAAAGCGATAGCCATGGCAGAGAAACAAGGAATTTCGGTAGAACTTATTGATTTGCGTACAATCTATCCGATTGACAAGGAAACGATAATAGAGTCAGTCAAAAAGACAGGACGCATAATCATTGTGGCCGAAGCACCCCGCTCTTTCAGCGTAGGCTCGGAGCTGATGGCAATTGCCAACGAAGATGCATTCCTCTACCTCGAAGC
>CAYFUQ010000059.1:0-15133 GCA_964346415.1 uncultured Proteiniphilum sp. | reverse complement strand
TATTGCCGGTAGCAATTATTTTATTAGCTTGTGCTCTTGTGCCGGTTTATGCGCAATCGCCTAATGACTCAACCGCTATGTCGCTTGAGTTGGATGAGTTTGTTGTGGTGGGAAGCCCCTTGATGAAAGAGGTTATCCCAGTGCAAAAACTGTCGGGCGAACAGCTCAAAAATCTCAGTGCTTTTTCTGTTGCAGATGCTCTTAGGTATTTCTCGGGTGTGCAACTTAAAGATTATGGTGGCATTGGTGGCTTGAAGACTGTGAACGTGCGAAGCATGGGTACTCACCATGTAGGAGTATTTTATGACGGTATTCAGCTGGGCAATGCTCAGAATGGGCAGATAGATCTGGGTAAGTTTTCGCTTGAAAATATTGAAGAGGTATCGCTTTACAACGGACAGAAGAGCAACATCTTTCAGCCGGGAAAAGACTTTGGTTCATCTGCTACGGTATATCTGAGGTCGCGCACTCCGCGTTTCGACCAAAACAAGAACTATAACGTGCGCGCAAGCGTAAAGGGTGGGTCGTTCGACCTTATCAATCCCTCATTATTATATGAGCATAAATTTAATGACAAGCTGAGTGCCTCCATCAATGGTGAGTATGTTAACTCGTCGGGTAAATATAAGTATAGATATAAGCGCGTTTTCCCAAACACCAATGAGGTGATGTATGATACCACCGCTGTGAGGGCAAATGGCGATATAGAATCTGTGCGCCTTGAGGCGGGTTTGTTTGGCACCATCGATCAGGGATATTGGAGGGTGAAGAGTTATTACTACGACTCTGAGCGAGGCATTCCGGGTGCTATTGTGAATAATAAGTGGAAGAACTCTCAGCGTCAATGGGACAGAAGTTTCTTTACGCAAGGTGTATTTCAAAAATCCATAACATCCAAATATGACCTTCTGATTAATGCTAAATATGCGTACGACCACATGCAGTATCTTAATCCTGACACCACACTAATGCTGATTGACAACACGTTTGATCAGCGAGAGGCGTATATTTCTGCAGCTAACAAATACTCTATCACCCGAAAGTGGGATGCGGTGTTGTCGGCAGACTTTCAGTACAATACTTTGCACTCTGACCTTGATGGTTTTGTCTATCCAAAACGACTGACAACATTGCTCGCCTTGGCTTCTGCTGCCGACCTGGGCAAGGTGAAAGTGCAGGGAAGTATTTTGGCTACGTTGGTGCGCGAGCGCATCAACTCGGGCAACACAGCTGCTAATGATGAGGCTGATGCAGCACCCGACAAGAGCGAGTTTACTCCGGCATTTTTTGTTTCGTACAAACCTTTTAAAAATCACAACTTCAATATTCGTGCATTCTATAAAAATATATTCAGAATGCCCACTTTCAATGACCTGTACTATACTGATATTGGCAACATACAGCTAAAGCCTGAGTTTACGCATCAGTACAACCTGGGCTTTCAGTATAACAAGGTATATAAAAACAGCCTTGTGAAAAACTGGGAAATTCAAACAGATGCATATTATAATGAGGTGACTGATAAAATTGTGGCTGTGCCAAAGGGTAGCGGGCAGTATAGGTGGATGATGATGAACCTGGGCAATGTTGAAATCAGGGGTTTGGATATGGCGGCTTCTGTTGTTACGGAACCGGTGAAAGATTTGCTGTTGAATGTGAGGCTTACCTATACGTATCAAAAGGCCCAAGATTTTACTAAACGCGCAAGCGAGATATTGCAACAGACTACATGGGGAGGACAAATTCCTTATATCCCGTGGCATAGTGGCTCGGTAATCACAAGCGTGGACTACAAGAGCTGGCAGTTGAACTACAGTTTTATATATGTGGGAGAGCGTTATCACTCGTCGGCAAATATACCGATGGAATATGAGCAGCCTTGGTACACCAATGATATGACCATAGTGAAGAAATTTAAATACAAATCGGTTAATTACAGATTGAGTGCTGAGATAAACAATCTGCTGAGTCAGGACTATGAGGTGGTGCTAAACTACCCTATGCCGAAGAGAAATTACAAATTTGCACTAACCGTTGAACTGTGATAATTATGAAATCAGAAATCAGAAAATATAGTCTTATAGTTGCATTTGCTTTGTTGGCTTTCATATCATACAGTTGCCGCGACGATGTGTCGATGGTGCTGTCGGAAGATTATGCTGTGGGCAATCCTGAGTATGTGAAAGGCTACAAAGGTTTTTATCTGCTCAATGAGGGAAATATGGGCAGCAACAAGGCAACTCTTGATTATTACAACTTTGCTACAGGTTTTTACACCAAAAATATATATGCCGAACGAAATCCTACCGTGCCCAAAGAAATGGGCGATGTGGGAAATGATATAGGTATTTATGGTGGAAAGTTGTGGGCTGTAATTAATGTGTCTAACAAAGTGGAGGTGATGGATGCTGAGACTGCCGTTCGCATAGGTCAGATAGAAATCCCCAACTGTAGATTTATCAAGTTCCACCAAGGATATGCTTACGTAACCTCTTATGCCGGCCCCGTGGTTATAGACCCCAATTACGAGCAACTGGGATTTGTGGCTAAAATCAATTCAGCAACATTGGAAATTGTAGATACTTGTCTCGTAGGATTTCAGCCCGATGAGTTGGAGATAGTGAGCGGCAAAATATATGTAGCCAATTCGGGTGGGTATATGGGAGCGGGAAGCACCGACGGATATGAGCGAACAGTTTCGGTAATAGATATTGCCACATTCACCGAGGAGAAGCGAATAGATGTGGCTTACAATCTGGAGCGAATCAAAGCAGATAGCCGCGGTGACTTGTGGGTAAGTTCCCGAGGCGACTACAAGGGACTGCCGGCACAGTTATATTTCCTTGATTCAGAAAAGCAGGCAATCACTGATACTATACCCATTGCCGCAAGCAATTTCTGGATCGATGACGATCTATTGTATATCTATGGTACAGAGTTTAGTTATGTCACCCACAATTGGGATATAACTTATAGTATAGTAGATACCCGTACCCGTAAAGTTGTTAGTAATGAGATAATTACCGACGGGACTGATAAGAAAATTGAGAAGCCCTACGGCATCATGGTGCATCCGGAGACGAAAGATATTTATATAACCGATGCAGGTAATTATGTGACTCCCGGCGTATTGTATTGTTTTGACAAGTCGGGAAAGAAAAAATGGGAAGTTGTAGCGGGAAACATTCCGGCACACTTTGCACTACATGCGATTTATGAATAACTAATATTTAAACTTTTAATTAACATGAAATTACTAAAGTATTTAAGTTTCATACTCCTTTCACTAACCCTGATTGTGGGGTGTTCTGATGAGGAGGAAAATGTTGTTTTGGCACCTGAGATATCCGGTGTCGAGAGTAAATATACCATCTTGGAAAATGAAGTATTGGAGTTGTCTCCTTTGATTGCTAATGACAATCAATCTGTGTACTCATGGTTTGTTGATGGAAAAGTGGTTGCAACAACCTTGAAATTCACTTTTATTCCTGCAAATCCGGGGGAGTACAAATTGATATTTAAAGCAGAGAATCAAGGAGGAATTGATACAATAGAGATTACTGTTACGGTTATAGCCTTAGGCGAACCACCGGTAATGACAGGACTTGAAGATGAATATGAGATTGAAGTGGATGAAGCACTACAATTAATTCCTTTTGTCGTTAGTGACACTGATGTGACTTACTCTTGGTTGCTAAATGATGAAGAAACAGGTAGCGATGCTGAATACCTTTTTGTGTCGTCTGACCCCGGTATATTAACCCTTGTATTAAAAGTAGAAAATAGGGGAGGTGTGACAGAAAAGGAAATTAAAATTGTGGTAACACCTAAGCCAACTACTTTGTCGGTTGAAAGTAGTGCATTACTCTATATTGAAGCTCCTGATTATGCTCAAAATGCAGAAACTATCAATTGGAGTGTGTTAGAGGCTGAGTCTGATCTTTACCGATTATCGTATGCTGACACCAAATCGCCGGTATTTGTAGCAGTAGATGAAGGTGAATATAAATTGAGTATAGAAGCTGATGGTATAATTGGTGAAATTATAGTTACCGTAGGTAAGCGTAATTCAGAGTCTTTACCATACATTACACAAGTGTTTGACTATATGCCGGGTGTAGGGCAGTTTACCAACAAATTACCGGCTTATAAGGAAGGAGATACTCAGGCTGATATGAATGCAAAAGTGCTGGAAGCGATTGGTAAAGGAAATTCTAGTATGATTACTTTGGGTGGATACGGTGGTTATGCAGTAGTAGGCTTCGATCACACTATCACGAATGTTAAAGGTAAAAGAGATTTCCGAGTTTACGGAAATGCGTTTTATGCAGCAGCCAACCCTGATAAAGATGCACCGGAAGGTGGTAGTTGCGAGCCGGGTATTATAATGGTTGCTTATGACAAAAATAAAAATGGAGTTCCGGATGATGATGAGTGGTACGAAATTGCGGGCAGTGCCCATGAAAATCATACTCTTGAACCATGGTATAATAAAGCTGTAGATGCAGGTAATGATGTGAATTTTTATTTTAATGATTATGAACTAACATATTACAAGCCTGAAAGCGAGCCTGCTGATAAAAGCGAGTGGGATACTTATATCAGATGGGAAGACAATAAGGGTAATTCAGGATATAAAGTGAAAAATCAATTCCATAATCAACCCTATTATCCATTATGGGCTGAAGGCGACAAAATTACTTTCAAGGGGTCTCGTCTTCCTGAAAATGGTGTTGACGAAAGTGGACAGGGTAATTACTATGTATTATATAAGTTCCAATATGGATATGCCGATAATGAAACTAACCTGAAAGATGATAGTGCTATTGATATTGACTGGGCTGTTGATTCAGAAGGGCGTAAGGTACATTTACCCGGTGTTGATTTTATCAAAGTTTATACAGGGGTAAATCAAGAGAACGGGTGGTTGGGTGAAAATTCAACTGAACTTAGCAAGATTGAAGACCTCCATTTACTGGGTGTTGATATAGAGACAAGAAAATAAACAATTAAAATAACAATCATGAAAACAGAAAAGATTATTGAAAAAACAAATGATTTTGAAGTAAACGAGGTTTACGAAGAACCAACTATTGAAATAATAGAAATGGAAATAGAAGGAATACTGTGTTCCAGTGGTGAGGGATTTGGTGATGGTGGTGGTGGATTTTGGGATTAACCGCAACTGTAAGTTTTAATTTATAAAAACAAAAACTGATGAATAAATTTAGATTATATATAACAGTAATGGCTCTTTCATTATTGGGAGCGTGTTCTGTAAACGATGATTTCGTTAATTCAAATGATCCGATATTAAAGGATAGAACAGTTACGATTAAAGCTACTGTTGACAATACTGCAGAGTTGACGAGAGCGGGGATTGTTGAAGGTAATACTGATTATGAAAATGGTGAGTTATTTTATTGGGAAGAAGGAGATAAAATAGGACTCTATTTTGTTAAAGATGGTAATGTTGAAGGGTCGGCTACGTTTGAAGCAAACAATGTTAATGAGAATAGTGCTGATTTTATAGGTGAAGTTCCTCAGGGATTAAGTGACGGTTTATATACTGTCTATGCAGCTAAAGATTTGGTGGAATCAGACTTGCAGAACTTAAAGAAAGTTCAAAATCAGATACAAACTCAAAAGAGTGGTTCAACATCTGGGATTGAGCTTCCTATGTTGTCTTTACCTGTAAAAGAGGTTGTAATTAGTGATGGTGTTGTTCTTGATGAGAGTTCTTTGGCATTTAGTTTAAAACAACTAAACTCTTTATTGCGTTTTTCGTTTGTTAATAGCGCATCTCAAGCATTGACTGTAGAAAAAATAACTGTTAGAATAGAAGACTCAGATGGTAATCTGGTAAACTCTTTTGCAGGTGAAGCTACCGTTGCGCTTGATGGCTCGACAGATGTGAAATGGAATTTTGTTTCTGCACCTACGCTAGATCAGCTTACCTTGATTATTGAACAAGATGAAATAGCTGTAATAGCTGAAGATAACACATTTGATGCTTATTTGTCTTTGTTGCCTTCGGAAGGCTTTGCAGTTGATAACAACTTTGTCGTAGAGGTTAGCCTTAAGGGTGCTGATGGAAACAATTATTTGCAAACAAAGCAAATGACTATTTCAAACAGTGGTGACTTTTCTTTCTTGTCAACAGGGTTGGAAGCAGGCAGTCGTTATTATTTCATTAGTGAACTGAGGGATGATAATATAGAAAAAAAGAGGATGTCATACACCATTACTTTTGAAGAAGAATATTATGATGATTTTGTGGTTCATAAGAATTATCCGGGGGTAACAAGTTCAACAGAGTGGGCAGGATGGTCAGGTAACCGATATCCTGATTGGATTGATCCCGTTACGCAACTTTCTGTTACAAGACGCCCTGAAATGGTAGGTGCAGGAACAATGGAAGGATATCCTTGGATAGTTTCAGCATATAACTCAAATTCTTTAGATACCGATACTCATGGATATTACACGCACGACCTCTATGTATATAACCCTGATGGAGAGGAAGACAGCACTACCGGTGGAGGTAACAATGGTTCGGATAATTTTATTACTACGTTCGGCTATATGGATCCAGAATATCCTGATTATGGAGATGGTCGTCCAATTTTATCATTCGAAGATAAAAAGCCACGTACTATTAAGGGGTTATATGTTAACTCTACCAATTATTTTATCTCTGTTGCCCTTCAAGGCAATCCACTTTCACCACCATTGGGTGAAAATGAAGATGTGGTTTTAATAGCTACGGGATATGATGCTGATGATAACGAAATTAGCAATACTGAAATGGTGTTTGCCAGTTATGAAAGGGCTGTTACTGAATGGACTTATTGGGACTTGTCATCACTGGGAGATATTGTAATGCTTAAAATTAATATGGTGGGAGGACCTGATAATGGCTATGGTTTTAGTTTGCCAGCTTGCTATGCAGTTGATGATGTCACTATAGAGTGGGATGAATAAGAACCCATAATCATTTCAGAACGCAAATGACAGAATACAAATTCAAGGTAGCCGAACATCTGTTTCGGCTATCTTTTCCTCACAAGCATCTTGCCGAAGTTTCTCTTGATAATTATATGCCCTTTGCTATTTCAAATGATAGTGATAACTGCTTGTTTAATTTAACAGTTACAGAGGATTTACCTGAGATGGAGAAATATAATTTCATTGGTGACTTTGATAACGATGTAGCATCTGTAGCTGTTTCTAAAAACAGTGACGGATGTTTTTGTTTCAAAATATCACCTCCCGGGTTGGATGTTTCTTGTACGATGCTTGTTGATGCTAATTTTAGCATAGCTTATGCCAAACTGGCAGGAAGTATGTCATTGCGAACTTTTTTTCTCGATAATTGCCTGATGTTGCTTTATGCGTTTTCAACGGTAAGTTTAGACACGCTGTTAATTCATGCTTCGGTAGTGAAAAATGAGAAGAAGGGTTATGCCTTCTTAGGGAAAAGCGGTACTGGTAAAAGTACTCACAGTAATTTATGGTTGCAACACATCAAAAATACAGAACTTCTTAATGACGATAACCCTGTTGTGCGTATTATGAACGATAAGGCCTATATTTTTGGATCTCCGTGGAGTGGCAAAACATCCTGTTATAAAAATGAAGGAGTTCCGTTGAAAGGTATCGTAAAACTGAATCAGGCGCCTGAAAACAAAATAAGACGCTTGTCGGCTATACATGCTTATGCCAATCTTCTGCAGGCCTGTTCTACTATGCGATGGGAGAATATAATTGCGGATGGTGTGCATAATTCAATTGAAAAAGTAGTAACTCGTACTGCTAGTTATCATTTAGACTGTTTGCCTGATAAAGATGCAGCATTACTGTCTTATGAAACAGTGAATAAATAAACATTATATAAATGAAATTAAAACAAGGCTTCAAACTAAGATCAGTTGCCGGGGAGTATATTGTTTCAGCAGAGGGATTAGAGCTGTTTGACTTCAATAAACTTATCTCTCTGAATCCTTCGGCTGCCTATTTGTGGCAGGAAGTAGAAGGGAGAGAATTTGATGAAACAGATATAGCAGAGCTATTGATTGGAAAGTATCACATATCCCAAGAAGAGGCAAATAATGGAGCTTCAGGAATTATAAATAAATGGATTGAAGCAGGATTGGTAGAATTATAAATTAATCATACATATTTAAACAATGAACAAAAACTTTTTAAAACTATGGGCACTCGCATTAGTGGCGGTGCTAACTTTTTCAATCTCTTGTAGTGATGATGTTGACCCCATTATTCAAATCCCTTCTGATTTTTCGGAAGTGAAATTTGATGGAGAGGAATTGACTAAAACTGTTAAGTTTAACTCTAATCAGGAGTGGAGCGCAGCCGTTATGGAAACTCGCTCTAGTGACGTAAGCTGGTTGAGCGTATCGCCAAAGAGCGGACAAGCCGGTGATGTCACTCTTACATTGACTGCAGAAGAGAGCTTTTCGCTTGAAGAACGCACTGCATACGTGTATATAATAATTGACGGATTGTCGAAGAGCATTGAGGTGAAGCAGTCGGCAGGTATTCTTGTTATTGAAGATGACGCTGTTGAAAGTGCTGTCAGTTCAAAAGGATTCTATGTAGCCAATGAAGACTGGTTTGGTCATGACAATGGTTCTGTGAATTTCTTTGAGAAGAATGAAAATAGCTATGATCCTCAATATCGTGTATACCGTGCTGCTAACGATGGAGCTACACTTGGAGTTACCACTACTTATGCTAAGGTGTGGGGTGATAATGCTTACTTTGTTTCGAAACAAGGTAAGCGTTTGATAGTTGCAGATGCCAAGACTCTTAAGAATAAAGCAAATTTTGAAGACCTAAACGGTATTGGTGATGGTCGCGGCTTTGTGGGTGTTAACGATAAAAAGGCATACATAAGCGGTTCGTCGGGTGTTGTTGTGTTCGATATCGAAACCTTATCACTGGGCAGTAAGATTGAAGGCGTGAGCGGACAGATAGGAAATATGGTTGTGTCGGCAGGCAGAGTCTTTGCTGTTTCTAATAATACGCTTTATATAATTGATGCTGAAACTGATGAGGTTGAGGAAACTTATGCCGGGTCATACAACACACTTACCGTTAGCAAAGATGGTGATGTGTGGGTGGCAGCTGCAAATAAGTTGATTCAACTGGACCCTGCAACTCTTGAACAAGAGGAAATAGATTACCCGGGTGGTGCAAATATCAACGCTGCATGGGGTGCATGGAATGCAAGCGGACTTACTGCAAGTACACAAACAAATACACTTTACTGGACTGCCGGTGGCACTAGCTGGGGTGGTGACAAGAAGGTAGTTAAATATGATATTGATTCCAAAACTGCTGATACAGAACTATTCCAGCTTGGAAACAGTTCGTATGGCACTGCTACCGAGTTTTATGGTGCAGGTCTGAGAGTTAATCCACTAACTGATGAGCTGGTGTTGACAGTTAGACACTCAGGATGGGGTGATAATTATGCTTATAACTGGATTCATATATTGGATAACAATGGTACTGAGAAGTCTCACTTTGAATTGGAAGGTGATAATGGAACTGCTTCTGATTGGCAAGGTGATGATGCGTGGGGAAATAAGTATTACTGGTTCCCTGCAATGCCTTTCTTCGAGGATGCCAATAAGCCACAAATTTTGATTAATCAAATTCTTTTGAAAGCTGGTGAAGAAAAAGTTATCAACCTGGATGAAGTGGTGTTTGATCATGACAATAGCGTAGCGTCAATTTTAAAATCGGTGAGCTTTGAAGAAAGTGAATTGGCAACAGTTTCTCTTGACGGAAATGAGTTGACTGCTACAGCAGGTGAAGTAGCCGGCAAAACTGTTTGCACCATTTCAGTAGTTTCAAATGGTGTGAAAGTAGAAAAAGAAGTTCGTCTAGATATTACGAATGATAAATAATAATTTAATTAATGCCTTTAAGCAGCAGTGCAATGCTCTCTTTTTTTCGAGTTGGGAGAGCTTGCGCTGTCGCTAGGTATTTTCAAAATGGAAAAGACTTGTCCGCGATGCAAAAAAGAATTTGAGTGCAAACCCGAGAATATTTTCTCGTGTCGGTGTTCAGATGTTTATATCCCGCCGAGGTTGTCAGAGCAAATTGGAAATCTATATAGCGACTGCATTTGTGATAACTGTATGGAAGAAATGCTGGATGAGTTCTATAGGTCGGAAGCAAATAAATAAGTTGACGTGAATGCACGAACTCCCGACTTAAAGTGATTTTACGAATAACTTTATTCTAAGATATAATGAATAAAAATAAAATAACACTCCGTTTCGGTGTTGTTACATTGTTGATTCTTTTGGCAGCAATTACTAGATTGTTGCCACATCCGCCTAACTTTGCCCCCATAGGTGGTATGGCATTGTTTGGGGCTGCGTACTATACTCGCAAATGGTGAGCATACTTAATACCCATTGTAGCTATGTGGATTAGCGACTTGATATTAAACAATGTGGTTTATGCACAATATTTTGATAAATTCGTCTGGTTCTATTCCGGTTCGCTTTTCACTTATGGGTCTTTTGCACTGATTGTGCTTATGGCTTCATTTACGTTGCGAAAGGTGCGTGTTCCGCAACTTTTGTTTTCTGCTCTGGGTGCATCAATCATCTTTTTTGTAGTTTCAAATTTTGGTGTATGGTTTAGTAGTGGCATGTATCCTAAAGATTCTGGTGGATTGATCGCTTGCTACACTGCCGGAATACCATTTTTTAAGAATACGGTGATGGGAGATTTGGTTTATTCAGCAGCTATGTTTGGAATATTTGAGGCATCGCTATCAATTTTTCCATCATTGCGAACACGAAAGGAATCTTTTGCTTATGCGAGAAAGTTTTTAGAACGATAAAAGCTAGATATCTCAATATTCGGGATATTTATTTTGGGTGAAGAGAGGTGCTCGTAAGAGTACCTCTCTTTTTTTACAATTAATTATAAAGAAAACTTTTTATGTGTATTTACTGTAAGTCAATAATGCTGTATGTTGTGTAATCATCATATTATCAGTAGTATGTGGCTGTGTGTTTATTATTAAATGATCTATTTAAGAAAACTTCATGTGAATGTAAATAGTTTATTCTTTGCCATTGTGGTTGACAATGATTGCAGTTTTAATAAATAAATTATCCTTTTTTGCTTGTGGAATTATTTATTTGCTTTATATTTGTCGAAAGTTTTGGTGTTCCGGTTCATAATCTTGTTTCCGGAATGAAAAGGGAATCAGGTGCAAATCCTGAACAGTCCCCGCTGCTGTAAACTCATCTAAATGTTTCTGCAATTCTTTTTGCCACTTTTATCTATAAGTATAAAGGGAAGGCTGCAGAAAACAGAGTAAGTCAGAAGACCTGCCAAGATATATTCACGAATTTTCTTTCGGGATTATAAAGAAGGTTCTCACATTTAAAAGCATCTGTTGTTTAAATTCTTTTTTTGAGTAAAGTTTAGATCAGATAAGTGCATTATAAGCACTGATTTGATATTTTTATACAATATAAAACCTATTTGTGTTATGGGAAACAAAGAGATTTACATCATGAAGAGAAATGGGAAACGAAAACCTTTCTCTATTAAAAAAATCGAGAGTGCTATTGCCAAGGCTTTTCTTTCTGTAAATGCCTTTGCTACAGAAGATGATTTTATTTCAATTTTGTCAAGGATACATGTCTCTGATGGGATGACTGTGGAAGATATACAAAATCAAGTGGAAGTGGCATTGATGGCTGAGAAATATTTTGCAGTTGCCAAATCGTATATGCTTTACAGGCAAAAGCATACTGAAACACGTGAGATTCGCAACAATATGAACTTTCTGATGGACTATTGCAATGCACAAAATGCTGCAACCGGAAGTAAGTTTGATGCAAATGCCAATGTGGAGAAGAAGAACATTGCCACCCTTATAGGTGAATTACCGAAAAAGAGTTTCATCAGTCTTAATCGGAGAATGATGACTGACCGTATGAAGGAGATGTATGGTAAGGAGTTTGCCGACAGATATATTGGTATGCTTAAAGAGCATTTTATTTACAAAAATGATGAAACAAGTCTTGCAAACTATTGTGCCAGTATAACAATGTATCCATGGTTATTGAATGGAACTATGGGGATTGGTGGTAATTCTACGCCGCCTACCAATCTGAAGTCCTTTTGTGGTGGATTTATCAACATGGTATTTATGGTCTCCAGTATGCTAAGCGGCGCTTGTGCTACTCCTGAGTTTCTTATGTACCTTGATTATTTTATTCGTCAGGAATATGGAGATGACTATTTTAGAAAACCTGAAGAGGTTGTGGATTTATCGAAACGTGCACGAACTTTAGATAAAGTTATTTCAGACTGCTTTGAACAAATAGTTTACTCAATCAATCAACCTACGGGTGCACGTAATTTTCAGGCTGTGTTTTGGAATATATCTTATTATGACCGTCCATATTTTGAGAGTTTGTTTGGTGAGTTTGTCTTTCCTGATGGTTCAAAACCTATATGGGAATCATTAAGCTGGTTGCAAAAAAGATTTATGAAGTGGTTTAATAAGGAACGAGAGAAGACCGTACTTACATTTCCGGTTGAAACTATGGCATTGCTGACTAATAATGGAGATGTGGCAGATTTGGAATATGGTGATTTAACTGCCGAAATGTATTCCGAAGGACATTCCTTTTTTACTTATATGAGTGATAATGCAGACTCGTTGTCGAGTTGCTGTCGTCTGCGAAATGAAATCCAAGATAATGGCTTCAGCTATACTCTGGGAGCAGGCGGAGTATCAACGGGTTCAAAAAGCGTACTAACAATTAATCTGAATCGCTGTATTCAATTTGCTGAAAAGACAGGGCAAGCATGGCAGGTATTTCTTAAAGAGGTAGTTGAGCTGGCACACAAAGCACAAATTGCCTATAACGAAAATCTGAAAATGCTTTTAAATAAAGGAATGCTCCCTTTGTTTGATGCAGGATATATAAATATCAGCCGTCAATATCTTACCATAGGAATTAATGGACTTGTGGAAGCAGCGGAGTCAAAGGGAATAGAAATAAATGATAATCCCGAATATGAGAAGTTTGTTCAAGAGGTGTTGGGCATAATAGAACATCACAACAAAAAATATCGTTCAAAGGAACTGATGTTCAACTGTGAAATGATTCCGGCAGAGAATGTAGGCGTGAAGCATGCTAAATGGGATAGGGAAGATGGGTATTATGTGCCAAGAGATTGCTACAACAGTTACTTTTACAGGGTAGAGGATACGTCGCTGAACGTGCTGGATAAATTTAAATTGCATGGGCGGAGATATATTGAACACCTGACCGGTGGTTCTGCCTTGCATATGAATTTGGAAGAGCATTTGTCGAAAGCTCAATATCGCCAACTATTGCGTGTTGCAGCAAATGAGGGTTGTAACTATTTCACATTTAATATTCCGAATACTGTTTGCAATGACTGCAATACAATAGATAAGCGGTATCTCAAAAAGTGTCGAAAATGTAGATCTGATAATGTGGATTATCTAACTCGCATTATAGGATACATGAAGCGGATTAGTAATTTCTCAGCACCACGGCAGGTTGAAGCCTCCAAACGATATTATGTGAATCACGAACAAAAGAAAGAAGAAGTGATATGCTGAAATATGTGGATTATGATATTGTATTTCAGGAAATTCCAGACGAGGTTACGTTGGCAATAAATCTATCGGGTTGTCCACACCGCTGCAAAGGATGCCATAGCCAACAATTGCAAGAAGATGTAGGTGCTGAACTTAACGAGCAATCTTTATTCGATATAATAGAAAAGTATGAGCGTTCAATTACTTGCGTTTGTTTTATGGGAGGGGACGGTAGTCCGGATAAGTTGTGTGAACTTGCTTCTGTGGTTCGCAATAGGTATAACGGAGATATAAAAACAGCGTGGTATTCGGGCAATACTATTTTGAGGGATAATAGCTATATCAATCATTTTGATTTTATAAAGTTGGGTCCTTACATAGAGTCCCTTGGAGGTTTAAAAAGTAAGGCAACTAATCAGCGCCTGTATAAAATTGAAGCAGAAAAAATGTTGGATATCACTTATCGTATGCAATTATTGTAGATTATTTAGGATACAACATAAATATCAGAGAAGCTCTACTTTATTAAAAATAATATTTTTTATTTTGGGTTCCCGTCAATGTTGTGAAATATGGACGGATATGAAAAAGGGGCAACAAAGTTTATAAACTTGTTAGCCCCTTTTTTGTTTATTTATTCGCTTACAAAAAGCCTCTTGCTTGAGAATAGCGGGTCGCAGGTCACGTTAACCTTCAGTTTACGCATTCCTGCCTCATCACCCGGAGTGAGAATATGGGACGAATGCATTTCGCATTCGTTCAAATCAATCAGTTTTTTAACGGCCATTTCGGCTGCAGGGTTTGAGATGGCACTGATGGCTAAAGCCACAAGTGTCTCTTCAACATCAAGGCTGGTGTTTTTGCCGTCCAGTATCTCCTCTTTCAGATGAGTCACCGAGTCAATAATATTCTCCGGTAGGAGAATCATATTGTCGGGTATCCCTGCCAGATGCTTAATGGCGTTAAGTATCATTGCCGAAGAGGCATGCAGCAGATTTGAGTTCTTTCCCGTTATGATTGTACCATCCTTCAGCTGAATCGCTGCCCCGCAAAATACTCCTTTGTATCCTTTGCCCTCTTCCTTTGCCTGTTTTGCTGCAATACGTGCAGGCTCCACTACTGTTCGGTCTTCATCTTTTGCAGACACTTTGTCCATGATTACTGCATATCTGTTGAGAGCAGGTTGGTTGATAATGCCATGTGCATAATCAACAAAGCTCCTAAGATGGCGGCGGATAATTTCCTGATAGGCGGCATCACTACATGTTTTGTCATCAATGATTCCTGCGCTTATGCGGTTCACCCCCATGTCGGTAGGCGATTTATATATTGATTCGTCTCCGGTAATCTTATTTACAATAGTTTTTAACAACTTGAAGGCCTCTACGTCGCGTGTGTAACTGGTAGCTTCCACGTCATAAGCAGCAAGATGATAAGGGTCAATCATGCACTCGTCACCCAGGTCGGCAGTTGCAGCTTCGTAAGCTATGT